>JAMJQV010000012.1 GCA_023554435.1 Gemmatimonadota bacterium
GAGCTTCCCTTTCTCGACGGCCCGGTTCAACTGCTTGGCGATGGCCCCCAGCCCCGTCTGCAGCAGGTCGTCGTTCACTTCGCGCAACACCGTCTCGTAGCCCGACGCGGCGCTCACCTGGGCGATGCCGCGCCCCATCAATCCGCAGCCGATGACGCCGACCTTCTTTATGTCGCTCACGTACCGCTCCTTCGATTGGTGGTTAGTCCAGGTCCAGCAAGCCCTTGAAGCCCGTGATCTTCTCGACCAGCGTGGGCCTGTCCGTCGAGAAGCCCGAGTCCCTCTCGAGTCGATCCAGGAGACCCTGCACCGCCAGTGTCACCCGCTCACGACGCCGGGCCAGGGTCTTCGCCGTGCCCAGCGTGCCGACAGCGGCCACCCCTGTCGTTACGGCCGGGAACACTATCAAGGCCTCTGCGCCACCGCCGAGAACGGCACCCAGGGCCGAGCCCAGCGCGAACACGCCGATGCCTCCGTACCAGCCGAGGGCGTGGCCGGTTCGCGTATTCGAGATGTCGGCGATCACACTCACCAGGGTACGACCCTCTTCCAGCGGCTGAGTAAGGACCGTAAGCGTCTTGGCACTGGCCAACTCGTAGCCGCGTCCGCCGAAGTCCAGTCCGCGCTGAATCTGGCTCATGAAGTCGGAGGCGGGCTCCCAAACCTGCTGACCCGGGCGGTCGCGCACGCACCGCAGACTCTCGCGGTCGTTGAGGTACGTGCGGAGCTTCTCCAGCACCTCTTCCGAGCTCCCGGGCACGACACGGCTCTCGACGATCGCGGCCTCGCCCCACAGGCGCGTCGCGAAAGTCCGGTCTTCCGGCCGCGAAGGAACGAGTTCGTCCGCCCTGACCTCTGCCAGCGCCTGCCGAACGTACTTCCCTTCCAGACCTACTTCTTCGGCGATGCGCTGAACTTCCTCGACATCGAGAGTGTCGTAGGTCTCCCCCCGGCCGAACTGCAGCTCGGCAGCCCGGTGGATGATCCTCTCGAGCTGCTCCTGCGATACCTCGGTCGGCACCGGGAACCGACTGCGTCCGCTCTCCTCAGTCACTCGCCCCGGCCACCTTCGGGTCGCGAGTCGAGACGGGAATCAACCGTCACTCGTCGACCTCTCTCTCGACACGCACACCCTCCGCTTCGTCGGTCTCCAGCTTCGCCTCCAGCGGACCCTCGGCAAGCAGGGCGGCCTTGCCCCCGGGCTCGGATATGCGTGAAGGCATGCTCAGGCCCGTGGCCTCATCCGCCGCCTTTCGAGCACTCGCTTCGAGCGCCTCGATCTCTTCCTTCTCCGCTGCCGTCAGTTCCTTCCGCTCCTCGAACATCTTCTTGAAGGGAGAGAACAGATCCACCGGAAGTGGGAACAGGGTGGTCGAGTTGTTCTCGGCCGCGATCTCCGAAGCCGTCTGCAGGAACCGAAGCTGCAACGAAGCCGGCTGCAGGCTCAGCAGCTTGGCCGCATCCTTGAGCCGCGACGCCGCCTGGAGCTCACCCTCGGCGTTGATGACCTTGGCGCGGCGCTCGCGCTCGGCCTCTGCCTGCCGGGCCATCGCCCGCTTCATTTCCTGCGGCAGGTCGACGTCCTTGACCTCGACTCCCGTGACGTCGACCCCCCATTCGTCCGTTCCCTCGTCGATGATGCGCTGCAGAATGCGGTTGAACTTCTCACGCTCCGCCAGCAGTTCATCGAGTTCCGCCTGCCCGATCACCGAGCGAAGGGTCGTCTGCGCCAGCTGAGAGGTGGCGAACAGGAAGTCCTCGATCTCGAGAACGGCGCGCGACGGGTCGCGGACCTTGAAGTAGAGGACCGCATTCACCTTCACGGACACGTTGTCCCGCGTGATCACGTCCTGCGGCGGGATGTCCATGGCGATGATACGCAGGCCCACCCGGACCATGCGTTCGATGCCGAAGGGAACCAGGAAGATCAGCCCCGGACCGCGCACCGGGCGCACGCGGCCGAGTCGAAACACCACCGCGCGTTCGTACTCGCGGAGGATCCTGAGACTGGTCGATAGCGCCGCGGCACCGCCGATGGCGATCAGAGCGAGAATGACATCCATGGGAGCCTCCATGGTCCCGAGGATCCGACACTTCCAGGAGCGATACCACAGGGCGGGCAGGACCCGACCCCGTAGTCGGTTAACATACACCGCGCGCGGCGGATGTGCCCCCTGGAAGCCTGTTGAAGAACTGGAGCCGGCCGCTCCAGCTCTTCAACAGGCTTCTAACCGTCGACCTTCACGATGACCGCGATTCCCTGTCCGCCGCCGATGCACGCGGAGCCCAGTCCGAGCCCGCCGCCCCGGCGATTCAGCTCGTGCAGCAGGTGACTCGTGATACGTGCCCCGGTGGCGCCGAGCGGGTGGGTCAGAGCGATCGCCCCGCCGTTCACGTTCACACGCTCACGATCGAGGCCCAGCTCCCTCTCGACCGCCACGTACTGCGGAGCGAAAGCCTCGTTGACCTCGACCAGGTCGATGTCTTCGAGGGCGAGGCCGGCCTTGTCGAGCGCCTTGCGAGCCGCCGGCGCCGGCCCGATGCCCATGATCCGCGGCGGGACCCCGGCGACGGCCCACGAAACCAGGCTGCCCATCGGCTTGATTCCGTGGGCCGAGGCGAACTCGGAATCGGAGATCACCAGCGCGGCCGCGCCGTCCCCGATTCCGCTTGCGTTTCCGGCCGTGACCAGCCCGTCCTTCTTGAAGTAGGGCCGGAGCGACGCCAGGGCCTCCGGCGTGGTGTCCGGCCGCATGTGCTCATCCCGCTTGAATTCGGTCTCCTTGCCACGCTTGAGCAGGGTCACGGGAACGACCTCCTCGTCGAACTTGCCCGCGTCCCACGCTGCACCGGCCCGAGTCTGACTTCGCACCGCATAACCATCGACCTCCTCGCGGCTGATGTCGTACTCGTCGGCCAGGTTCTCGGCCGTCTGCGCCATCGAGAAGCCGCAGTACGTGTCGGTCAGTGCCTCCCACAGCGAGTCCTCGAAAGGAACCGACGGCCCAAGCCGCAGGCCCCAGCGCGCCCCGCGCACCACGTGTGGCGCCTGGCTCATGGACTCCGTGCCTCCCGTGAGACAGACTCGCGAGCCGCCGTACAGGATGTCCTCGGCACCGTCGATTACGGCCTGGAACCCGGACCCACACAGGCGGTTCAGCGTCATGGCCGGGACTTCGATCGGCAGTCCGGCATTCAGACCCACGTGACGGGCCAGGTACACGGCATCGGCCGATGTCTGGATCACGTTCCCGAAGAACACCTGCCCGTATTCCGACGGATCCACTCCCGCTCTCTCCACTGCGGCTCTGCCGGCGAGGATGCCGAGCTCGGTCGCCGAGTGATCCTTGAGGCTGCCGCCGAACGTCCCGAACGGGGTCCGCACCGCGGCGAGGAATACGACCTGTTTATCGGATGCCATCGTTCCCATGATCTCTCCTGAAGTGGTTCAGCCCGTCCCGATGTGATCGGCGATCCAGGCGCCGACCTGTTCCGTCGTGTGTGAGCCGGCGATGTCCGGCGTGCGAATACCCGCCGCCAGCGCCGCATCGACCGCTGCTTCGACTCTGTCGGCGGCCGCGTCGGCGCCGCCATCGCGAAACAGCAGGGCCGTACTGAGAATCGCGGCCATCGGGTTGGCGGCTCCCGTTCCGACGATATCCGGAGCGCTGCCGTGCACCGGCTCGTACAGAGCGTGGCGGCCGGGATTCACGTTCGCGGATGGCGCCAGGCCCATACCTCCGACGAGTTCGGCGGCCAGGTCGGAGAGGATATCCCCCAGCAGGTTCGATGTGACGATGACCTCGAACCGGTCCGGTGCCCGCACCAGCTGCATGGCCAGCGCATCGACGTACTGCATGTCGGCGTCGAGGTCCGGATAGTCGGCCGCGACCTCGGTGAACACACGGCGCCACAGGCCGTACACGTGTGGAACCGCGTTCGCCTTGTCGCCCAGGGTCACCCGTCCCCGGCCCTCGGAGCTCGCGTACGCGAACGCCGAGCGGACGATCCGCTGGACGCCTGCTCGAGTGGCAATGGCTTCGCTCACGGCCCTCTCGTCGGGCCCACCGGCCGACTCGATTCGCCCTGCGCCCGTGTCCAGGCCCTCCGTGTTTTCGCGGAAGATGACGAAGTCGATGGGCCGATCATCTGCCGATCGCAGCGGGGACAGCTCTGCAAGCCTCAGTCGGGCGGGGCGGAAGTTGATGTACAGGTCGAGGCGAAACCTCAGGCCGAGGAGGATGTCCCTGGCGTGGCGGCCGTCGGGCACCCTCGAGTCTCCCACCGCGCCCAGCAGAATCGCGTCGAAATCGTCGCGCAGACGGGCGAAGCTCTCGTCTGACAGGGTCTCGCCAGTGGCCAGATAGTGGTCCGCTCCGTGCGGAAACAACTCGGTTCGGATATCGGCGAGCCCGGCGGAGACGCACGCGTCCATCACGCGTTCGGCCTCACGCACCACCTCGGGGCCCACTCCATCCCCTGGAATCAGGGCGACACGAATCATGGGCGGATCATCTCCGCTCGGTCCTCCGGTTGAGGGGTCGGTGGAAAAAAGAGGCCGGCGACCCCGGGGGGCGCCGGCCTCGAGCACTGCAAGACTGCCGGTCGCGCCGGAGCGCTACTGGCTCAGCGTCCAGACGTACGCGGCGACGGCGTTGACCTGGTCGTCGGTGATCGCGGTGCCGCCCTTGGCCGGCATCGGGACCCCGGAACTCGACTGCTGCGCCGTGACACCTTCGAGGATGTTCTGAACGATCGACTCGTAGGAGCCATCGATGTGCAACCACTCGTCGTCCGTCAGGTTCGCGCCGAGGTTCGGGATGCCTTCCCCGTTAGCACCGTGGCACGACATGCAGATTCCGGCGCCGCCATAGATGCCCTTGCCCTCTTCCACCATGGCGGGCGTCACGCCTTCGGGAAGCTCCTGCGGCATGGCGTCCGTCGCCTCGGCCACATCCGTCTCCGCATCCGCGGCCGCCACCTGCGCCTGCGCGGGCGCCGCGTCAGCCGTCTCGCCGTTCGCGTTCGCGTCACCGCCGCAGGCCGACAGGCCGATGGCGACGAGGGCGACCAGCGTCAGCCCCCAGATCTTCTTCTCAATCATCGTCAATTGCTCCTGTGTGCGTCTTGAACATCAAGTGCTTCGAGGACGCGTATGACCGCGCCCCACTCTCCCATTAGGTGGGCAACATCTTACCGCAAAGGGCGCAGTAACTCCACCCCCGCTCCACTTCCTCCCCACAGGCTGGACACGGCCATCGCTCCTGGTCCGCTCCGCAATGAGGACAGAACCTGGCGCCGGCCCGGTCCGGAAGCGGCGTCCGGCAACTTCTGCAGGGCTGCTGATGCCCGGAAGCGGCCGGCGGTTCCGGTGCATCCGTGGGAGCGGCGAGGCCATCTCCGGGAAGCCGACCGAGGGCGTCGGCGGATTCGTCCTGCGGTACCAGCAGCGGGTCGTCGAGTCCGGGGATGTGGTCCCCCCGCGAGCGGCCCGTTTCCAGATCCGAGATCGGTGGCCCCGTTTCGATGCCGGACGGCTCCTCGACGAGTTCCAGCCCACTCGACCCCAACCTGCGAAGCCTGACTTCCGAGGCGGCAAACCGCTGCAACAGCGCAAGCCCCGGCTCGGGAGAATTCAATTCGTCACGAACGGCTTCCCGCAGGGCAGCCTCGGGAACTTGCAGGCTGTCGTCGTCCACCAGCAGCCGCAGAAATCCCACGTCGTACTCGCCTTTGCTGGCGAATCCCAGCCGATCGCGGCACAGCGGATACGGAAGAAGTCTTCGATGCAGTTCAGCCACCGAGATCGGAATCTCTGGCGGCATGCCTTCCTCGGTGAGCCTCTGTGTCAGGAGGCCTCGCATGTCGTCACTCATCATCTCTCCTCCCCGTTCACCACCCACCCACGATGCAACGGTCTACCGGTCAATGTGTAACACGCCGGCTCGGGCCGACGCTTTCAGGAATGCTTCAGGATCATCGTCCGGAATCTCGATCCCGGTCATGGCGCGGACGCGGCGAGCGGTCTCCCGCATGAACTCCTCGACCGATTGTGCGGGGTCCGCTGAACTCTCGCACATGGCCCGCACGATTCCCGTCCAGTCCATCCGCTGGCCCGTGGGAGCCATCTCCGGGTCGCCCCCAAAGAGATCCAACTGGTCGCGCGGCGCCAGGGATGGGGCCTCGAGTCCAGCGGCCTCCATCTCGACCTCGAGCAGGATGCGCTCTTCGGGCGTCGGATCCACGAACAGCTGATCCAGGCGCTGAAGATATGGATCCAGCTCTCTCGCTCCGTCCGTCATCTCACGATAGGCCCGCACCAGCTCCACGAGCCGCCACACGCTTACAGGGTCCCACAGGTTGTCCAGCGGGATCCGATCCAGGTGATCCAACGCCTTCTCGGGCTCGCCGCCCTCATAGAACAGATTGGCCAGGAGAGAGCGAGCGTCGTGGTTCT
>JAMJQV010000126.1 GCA_023554435.1 Gemmatimonadota bacterium
AGGTTCGCCTCTCCGGGAATGGCGCCGGGTCGGAGCGGACAGCCGGCTCCATACCCTCCTGGGCGGGCCTTCGGATTCCGCGGCGTGCGCGAATCGCCGCCGCCACGACGACCTGCCTCGTCTTAGACGGGCCAGGCGACTTGGCTCGCGCCCATACCCGCCATTCCTGCCCCCGGTTGGCTGCTTCACGTCAGGTTTCCCTCGCCGAACCGTCTGCCGCCCGATTCGGGCATACTGGGAACCTCCGATGGGTAGGAGTACTCACCTGCACGGAAGACGACCCGCTGGCACCCCCCTACAATACTCGCCTGCGGGTCGTGGTTGTACCCCGGTTCGGGGCGCCGCCCCGGCGCGGTGGTAGACCGGCCCTCCCTTCCGTGACAGATTGCCTGAGTGTAGATCCCGGAGTTAAGCGAGGCCCGAGGCCCTGGAGGATAACCTGGATCAGTCAGGACAAACCCCGCCGAATCAGGTCAGCGAGCCTGTGGCTGCCGACCTGTGGCGGCGGGCAGCGGAGCTCCAGGAAGAGGACACACGCCGCGCGGAAGAGAGAACCCGCGCGACCGCGCTGCAGCGTGCTCTGCACGGCGAGAGTGGCGGCACGGGCCGGTTCTCTCTTGAAGAGGTCAAGGCGGCTGCGGCCGACGCCGGAATCCCGGCGGAGTATGTGGAACTCGCGTGGATCGAGAGCCGCCACGGAATCGCGCCGGCGGGAGGCCCGACGTCTTCCTCGGAACGGGCGAAGCGGCGTTTCCTTGGGACGGACCTGCATACGATGGAGGTGTCGCGTGTCTACGCGGCTCCTGTCGGTCAGATCCTGAGCGTCATGGGGCACGCCTTCCCCAACCCTCCGTTCGGCTTGATCCTGGAGGCCAGTGAGCGCGTGAAGGTCGATGGAAGTCGGGTTCTCGTATTCGCCGTCCCGGGGCTGGATATGTTCGGGCAGAGTCCGGTTGCGTCGTTTGCCATGGCAATGCAGTGGCCCGACATCAAGAAGCTCCTGGTCAGCGTTCGCGCGGTTCCCGGCCCTGAGGAGACCACCGAAGTCGTGATCCGCAGCCCCCTCGCCTACTCGCGGAAGCTGAACTACGGAGTAGGACTCGCCGTCGCAAGTGGAGCGGGCTTCCTCGCTGGCGGAGCGGCCGTGACGGGAACCGTCGCGCTCCTGAGTGGGGCCATCGTGGCCGGCAGCGCGCTTGCGCCGCTGGCAGTCGCGGCTGCGGGGCTTGCCGGGTTCGGGGCGGGACGCTCCACGATCGAAGTGGGATACAGGAAGCTGTACCGCGTGGCTCTGCGGAAGGGCCGGAACGGCCTCGAACAGCTTCTCTCAGCAATCGGGCTTCACCTGGAGACGGACGGGACGTTCACTCCGGGCGCCGCCTATCTGCAGACCCCGCCGGACGAGGACGGACCGGATTTGCCGGAGCCCGGGACGTCGGCGGACGCCCCGGGCTCGGCCCGATGACTTCTGAATTCAGCGGGTGATCGTCAGCTGAACTCGATACCCTGTGCCAGCGGCAGCTCGGTGCTCCAGTTCACCGTGTTGGTCTGCCGGCGCATGTAGGCCTTCCAGGAGTCCGAACCGGACTCCCGACCACCACCGGTCTCCTTCTCTCCACCGAACGCGCCGCCGATCTCGGCCCCGCTGGTACCGATGTTCACGTTGGCGATGCCGCAATCGCTACCCCTGTGTGACAGGAAGTACTCGGCCTCACGTACGCTGTCCGTGAAGATCGCGGAAGACAGACCCTGGGGAACCCCGTTGTGGATCTCGATCGCCTCTTTGATCTCCTCGACGGCCTCACGCGCGGTGGCATCCTTAGAGCCGTAGCCGATGATATAGAGGATGGGAGCGAACGTCTCTTCCTGAACGATGGAGTAGTCGTTCTTCGCCGAGGCGATGCAGGGCCGCACATAGTGCCCGCCCGGATACTCGTCGCCATCCAGCGGCTCTCCGCCATACAGGATCTCGCCGCCCTCAGCCTCGACCCTCTCGATGGCGTTCTGTAGATCCGCAACCGCACCGCGCGTCACCAGGGGTCCCATCAGGGTATCGGGATCCAGGGAACTGCCGATTCGAACGTCCTCGTACGCCCGCGTGAGTCGGCTGACCAACTCCTCCTTGACGGACTCGTGGACGATGATCCTGCGGGTGCTCGTGCACCGCTGCCCGGCCGTCCCGCATGCTCCGAACAGGATCGCCGGCAGCACCAGGTCCATGTTCGCGCTCGGCGTGACCACGATCGCGTTGTTCCCGCCCAGCTCCAGGATCGTCCGGCCCAGGCGCTTACCGACCGTCTCAGCCACCCGGAAGCCCATCTGCGTGCTACCGGTGAACGAGATGAGTGGAACACGCTTGTCGAGGAGAATCCGCTCGCCGACCGTCGACCCCTTACCGATCACGAGGGAGAACACGGCGGGATCGACGTCGTTCTCGCGACACACCTCTGCCGCCAGCTTCGTTACGGCCACTCCGCACAGCGGCACCTGGCTCGAGGGCTTCCAGAGGGTAGAATCGCCACAAACCGCGGCGAGGGCCGCGTTCCAGCTCCACACGGCAACCGGGAAATTGAACGCCGTGATCACGCCCACCACGCCCAGGGGATGCCATTGCTCGAACATGCGGTGGTCGGGTCTCTCGGACTGCATGGTGTTGCCATACAACTGCCGGGAGAGCCCGACGGCGAAGTCGCAGATGTCGATCATCTCCTGAACCTCGCCCTCACCCTCGGCCACGATCTTGCCCATCTCCAGGCTGACCAACTGACCCAGCTCGTGCTTGTACTCGCGGAGCTTGTTGCCGATCTGCCTTACGATCTCGCCGCGACGTGGCGCTGGCAGCGTACGCCACTCCAGGAATGCCCGGTGAGCCCGATCGGCGATCTTCTCGTACTCCTCCTCGGTGACCTGGCGCACGTGCGCGATCACCGCTCCGTCGATCGGACTGGTGGACTCGAGCTGAGGCCCCGAGCCCAGCCATTCTCCGCAGAAGCCACCGAGGTTGTTCTCCTCGATTCCGAGCCTGGTCAAGAAGTCTTGCATGAGATCCTCTATCCTTCATTCAATTAGTAAGTTAGGCCCTGGTGCCGGAACCCTTCGTGCGGCGTGCGAGGCCCCCCTCTTCCGCCTCGGGCATGTTAGCCGATCCTGAGGGACGCGGCTACCACTCGACCTCCAGCCGAGGATACGTATTGCTGTGGTAGCGCATACCCACCACCTGCCCATCCTGGTCCTCAACGAATTCGTAGGTCTCGCCCAACTCACCGTCGGCCCGGATTCGTCGAAAAGTGTTGCCGGCCACGTGCTCGATGGGCGTCAATCCGTCGACCGGAGACATGGTCGGTAGCCACAGAATCGCGAGTCCAGCGTCCCAGGCGACCACCGCCGCCTCCCCGCCCCACGGATTTTCATCGTAGGAGCCGATGAAGCGCTCGAACTCGACCGGCAGGACGGCCGGCTCGTCGTCGGAAGGCAACGTTTCCTGCCGCGCCGCGTGCCCGTCCTGAATCGCCTGCTCGACCGCCGGACCGATGAGCCGCATGGCCTCGACGGCGAGGGCGGATGGACTCACCGCGATCGCATTCATCATTACGATCGCCGCCAGGCGGCTGGGCACCTGCAGTCGAATCGCCGAGTAGTAGCCCGGGCAGAGTCCGTAGTGCCCCACCGACGTAACACCGTAGTCGCGGTAGACGCCGAATCCGAGGCCCCGGGTCGCCCCCCAGCCCGGATCCAACCAATGGACCCTCTGCATCTCACGCAGAGTGTTGGCGCTCAGGACCTCGTCTCCCCCCGTCTCGAGGACCCGAAACTGCCACGAGGCGAACCGTGCCAGGTCCTCGACAGTCGACGCGAAACCGGCCGCCGGGGCGATACCCTCAACCGCAAAGGGCGGCATTCGCTTTCTCGTCCCATCACGCCGGGTCGCACTGTAGCCAGCCGCAAGCCGCTCAGGATGAGGGTAGTCGGCAATCTCCGGCCATGTGGCGGTCATGCCGACGGGCTCCAGGATGTTCGACTGGACGTACTCTCCATAGGGGGTACCCGACACCTCGGCGACGATCTCACCGGCAAGCGCCAGGCCGAGGTTGGAGTACTGATAGTACCGATCGGCCGGGTAGAGCATCTCCTGCTCGCCCAAGCGCTCGACGACCTGCTCCCGGGTCGGGAAGTCAAACGGCTCCACCCAGTAGGGAAAGTCCGACTCTCGTGGTAGACCCGCAGAGTGTGTCAGAACGCCGCGCACGGTGACGGGCGGCGCACCCTCATACGCCTCACGGATGTCAAACCAGGGCAGCAGGTCAGCCACCCCGTCGTCGAGTCGAAGTCGCCCGACGTCCCGTAACTGCATGATTCCGATGGCCGTGAACAGCTTCGAAATCGAGCAGATACTGTAGGCCGTCTGCGGAGTCGCCGGCGCTCCGGTGTCCGGGTCAGCCAGCCCAGTGGCGCCCGCCCAGATCAACTCCTGGTCGTATATGAGTGCGGCCGAGAGCCCCGGGATGTTCTCGTACGCTCTCTGAGCGTCGAGCCAGGTCTCGACGACGGTCACTGCCTCGCGGACCCGCGGATGGTCGGCAACGCTCTGAGCGGATAGAGGGGCCGCGAATGGGGCTATCAGACCAAACGAAAGCAGGGCCAGGAAGCGCATTCTGAAATCGCCTCGTGCTGGGATCGAGTGCGGCGGACGCCAGAATATTGGCGGAAACAAAGCAAGATGTCCGGTCGCTTCGAGACAGGCAATCGGCGCGTCGTACCTCCACCTGCTGACGGTCGTGTGACGGCGCAGTCCCATCCTCCTCTCCAAGCACGGAGCGCGATTACCCCGTCCACCGCAGAACATGTATACTTGGGATGCTGAGCTTCGATTTGCCGGCGACCGCAACTGTCGGATCCCTCCTGCCGTGGCCCCCAGGGGCATCCGTTCCGATCGCAGTCACTCAGTCCCGTTCAAAGGAGGCGAGGTATGAACACCGGTTTCCGGATCCTGTCGACGGTGACCGTGGTCGCGCTGTTGCTGCCCGCAGCACTGAGCGCGCAGGAGCTGCCGAGGCCGACGTACGAACTGCCCTCGATTACCGTGATGGCTCCCTCCGAAGCTGACCCGCTCTATGAGTCAGCGGCTGCCATGTATCAGGCCGGCGAGTGGGAAGCGGCCGCGCAGCTGTATCGCGACGCCGCCGAGGGCATGCCCCAGAACGACCCCAATTCGTATCTCACTTACGACCAGGCAGCGCGGCTCTATTTCTACGCCGGTGAATACGGAGACGCACGAAAGATGATGGAAGAGGCCGCGGGCGTGGCCGAGGCGACCGGCGACATGGTCGCGGCGGCGTATCGACACGTGGACGCCGCGTTCATCGCCGTTTGGGAAGGATATCCCGGGAAACGTCGCGAGCACGTGATGACAGCGGAGAAGTACGCGATGGAGCACGAGTTCGAGGCAGCGGACGCCGAGAAGATCGGTGCGTTGACCCGCGGCGTAGCGGCACTTCCGGTCGAGGAGAGGAACTAGCTCCAGCCTCTCGCTTTGTGGAGCGCGCCGGTTCGGGCGTCGCAACCGCGGCGCCCGGCGTGTTCATTTTCGTGCCCAACAGCATAGATTTCTTCCGGAGTCGCGAGCCCCCTGCAAACGGAGGGAACCCATGGCCCGCTGTTGGTTGATGAAGTCCGAGCCATACGTCTATTCGATCGATGACCTGAAACGTGACGGCTCGACGTGCTGGGAGGGCGTGCGCAACTACCAGGCGCGCAACCTCATGCGAGAGATGGAAGTCGGCGACGCGGTGCTGTTCTACCACAGCAACGCGAAGCCGCCCGGTGTCGCCGGGCTCGCCCGGGTCGCCCGGACGGCTTATCCGGACCACTTCGCGTGGGAGGAGGGGCACAAGTACTTCGACGCGAAGTCATCACCCGAAGACCCGCGCTGGTGGATGGTCGACGTCGAGTACGTGGACACGCTGCCGGAATTCGTCTCGCTCGACGAATTGAAGTCTGCGCCCGGCCTCGAGGAAATGGTCGTAACGAAACGCAGCCGACTCTCGGTGCAGCCGGTGCGGCAGGCCGAGTACGACATCGTGGTGCGCATGGGCGGGCGCGGCTGAGTGCGCGGACTACCGAAGCGAATCGACGACGCCCTGCACTCACTGGATCGCAGATACCTCCGGCGGCGCCTCTGGCTGTGGCGGGCAGCGGACTGGAAGACATTTCGCCGCGTCGATGCCATGACGAACCGGGCCATTCTGATTGGCGGCTGTGGCCGCTCCGGGACGACCGTCCTGAACGGTCTCCTTTCCTGTCACCCGGAGGTTCAGGTCGTCGATATCGAGACCAGCGCCTTCTGCCAGACGGCGTACCGTGGGGACCTGGACCTGGAATCCGAGTTCAAGCTCGAACGGGTGTTCCGCAGACTCATCGGCATCGAGATTCCGCCCACGTGTTCCAGGTGGGCGGAGAAGACCCCGAAGAACGTCCTGTTCGCGGCTCGCGCACTCGACTACCTGGGCCCTGGCGCCCGGTTCGTCCACATCGTTCGAGATGGGCGTGACGTGGTGACATCCAGACACCGCCGAGCTCCGGACCGCTACTGGGTGCCCCCCCAACGATGGGTCATGGACGTGGAAGCCGGCCGAGCCCTCGAAGGTCATCCGCGGGTGACCACGGTTCGCTACGAGGACTTGATGAGCGATCTGGAAGGCCAGCTGCGGCGCCTGTGCGGCTTTCTCGATCTGCCGTTCGACAATCGGATGCTCGGATACCCGGAGACCGCCCGCGTGCCGCATAGTGAGGGGTGGGTGCCCCGTCTCAGGCCGATCTCCACGGATTCGGTGGGCCGCTGGCGTGCTCCCGAACACCAGGAGGCCGTCGAGGCGCTCCTCTCGGAGCCGGGAGCAGAGTCTCTGATGCGCCACTACGGGTACCTCGATCCGGTCCCCGAGGCTCAGGATCCCGCTCCCTCCTAGCGCGAGACCGGCAGAAGCCGAGTCGTGTGACGGGTAGCTCGCCTCGCATAGTAGGCCGTCAACGACCCGAGGCCGGGCTGCCTGCCGAGGCGATAGGCGGCGTATGCCGGGGACGGCAGCGCGATTCGAAAGGCGAGGCCGACTCTTTCCCACCAGCCGACCTCCGCCCGAATGGCCTTCGTGAAGTTCCGCGGTCGTCCCCACCACACGCAGCGCAGGGCCACCTCTCTCTCGAGTGGAGTCGCTCGAGCGGCAGACCGCTGGACAGCTTCGGTGACGCTCGCGGGCGCGGCGACTGCGAATTCCCGCGCCAGGTAAGTCAGGATCGTTGAGAGCGGCAGGGCCGTCTGCGATCGTTCCATGCTCTCCAGCAGGTCGGTCCAGTCGGGACTGAAATCGGGTCCTCCACCCATCCCGCCCCGCACGAGCAGCACCGCGTCCGTCACCCATTGCAGCGAGCTGCGGCCGTGTCCGTAGGCGGCGTGAACGCACACGTGGTGCAGGGCCAGCGCCGGCTTCAGCACCAGCGCCTCTCGACCGGCAACGGTCACGGTCGCGGTCCTGCCGCGACACCACTCCCAGTCCCCCCCGTACAACTCGGGCTCGAACAGGCGGGTCCGGAGCACCACCGGCAGGCCGCTGTCGTGGAACACCCGCAACTTGCCACCGGCCCTGAGAGGCTCGGATCCGTCGCAGCCCGCGTCCCGAAGGGCGGCTGCCGCGCGGTGTACATCGGCCTCGGGAACCAGCAGTTCCAGGTCGTGGCTGTGGCGAAGCACCGGATTTCCGTATACCGGTTCCGCGAGCGCAGCGCCTTTCAGGACGACAAACTCGATCTCGGCCTCTTCGAGCGTGTCGAACACGGTCGCGGTCACCCGGGCGAAGGCCCTGGCTCGAAGCTCCTCGCGCATGCTGGCCATCCGGCACCGGGTGAGCAGTTCCGGATCGGCATTAAGCTGGTGCGCGCGCAGGGCCTCGTAGAGCAGCGGGGCGAGCCGCCGCATTCCATGTCCCCCGTGCGTCAGCAGGTCTGAAACATCGACGCCAAGCTCGGTCAGCGCGTCCCAGGCCCGGCGGCTCCCTTCCCGATCGAGAAGACACGCTTGCAGAAGCAGCGTCTCGGTGGCCCCCGGGAGGTTTGTGGCCAGAACGGCCGTGTACGCGTCGGTGCGGGCCATATCAGACCGAGCTCCCGGCGGCACGCTTGCGGTCGATGGACTGCTTCAGGATCCCGAAGAACTCATCGAGACTCCCCGATGCCTGCACGCGGCTCCGGTTCTCGGCGTGCATTCGGCGGTGGGTGAGCACATCCGGCATCAGATCTCCCCTCAGTCCAGCCTCGCGAGCCCTCAGGAACCATTCTGCCGAGTCTCCGTGCTTCAGCTCGGTGTTGAAGGTCCCGATCCTGTCGAACGCCCGTCGGCGAACCATCAGACACTGCGTCACGTAGCCCGCGATCGGCTTCCCACGAGCATGGCCCTGATACGCCTCGGCCTCGGCGGCGAGCTCTTCCTCCCAGAAGTTCTGAATGTGGTGCACGCTGTGGTCGAGGTTCGGCTCTTCCTCGAATCGGCGAGCCTGGCGCACGAGCTTCTCCGGGTGCCACAGGTCGTCGGCGTCCAGGAAGCAGATGAGATCGCCTTTCGCGAGAGCGATTCCGGTGTTCCGGGCGACCGTGGGCCCTGCGTTCGCCTGCGAGACCACGGTCACTTCAGGCGCTCGCTCCGCCACCTTCCTGGCGACCTCCAGCGTGCGATCGGTGGAACCGTCGTCCACTACGATCACCTGGATGGGCCGCCACTCCTGGGCGAGGATGCTGTCGAGGGCCTCCTCCAGGTGGCGCTCGCCGTTGTAGACGGGCACGACGCAACTGATCAGAGGCCGCATCACGCAGTGACCTCCGCCAGAATGCTTTCCACTGCCTTCGGGATCTGAGGAAGATCCCGGCCGAGCTCGAGCCAGAACGTCGGGACTGCGGAAACGAACTCCGTCAACACGTCCAGCCCGCTCGCTCCCGAGTTCGAGTGAGGGAGTGCCATGAGCGAACTGGGCGCGAGACGGAGAACTGCGTCGAATTTT
>JAMJQV010000127.1 GCA_023554435.1 Gemmatimonadota bacterium
GCCGTGGGCGGCCAGGCCGTGAGCGCCAGGATCAGGATCAACACCGGTACACTGGCCTCGAAGACACCGACGAGGAGGAGCATGAGATAGAACGCCGGAAACGCGATCCAGACGTCCACGATCCGCATCATCACACCGTCAACGAATCCGCCGAAGTAGCCCGAGACGGCCCCGTAGAGGCTACCGATGGAAGTCGCCAGCAGCATGGCCAGAATCCCGACGGACAGTGAAACGCGGGCCCCGTACAGGGCGCGGCTGAACAGGTCACGCCCGAATTCGTCGGTGCCGAACGGGTGTGCCCACGACGGAGGCTGGAATCGGGTGGCCATCACGTCGCCGATGGCGAGGGGATCGTGCGGTGCCAGGAGCGGCGCCAGCAGCGCAGCGAGCACCAGGATGCCGAGGACGTAGAGTGACCACAGAGCCAGCCGGTTGGCCCGGAAGCGTCGCACGGACACCGCCCACGGGGTGCGCGCCACCCTCTCGCCTGCGGCCACGGGGTCCACGCCCCGGCCCCCTTCAGCGCCTGGAGCCATCGTATGACACCCTCGGGTCGACTGCGGCGTACCCTATGTCCGCCAGCAGACTCCCGAGCACGGTGAGCACCGCGGCGACCATGGTAGTCGCCAGGATCACGGGGTAGTCGCGCCCCAGTACCGCGTCCACGGTGAGGCGGCCCATGCCGGGCCACGCGAAGATCGTCTCGACGATCGTGGCCCCGCCCAGCATCAGGGGCAGGCTCATGCCGTAGATGGTGATGATCGGGATCATGGCGTTCTTGAGCGCGTGACGCCGGACGATCGTCCAACCGCGGAACCCCCTCGCCCGGGCCGCCGTGATGTACTCTTCGCCGAGCACATCCAGCAGCCGGCCACGCATGTAGCGGGCGGTGGCCGCCGCCCCGGCCACTCCGAGCACGGTCACCGGAAGCACCAGGTGCCACAGCCGGTCGAGCAGCTTGCCCAAGGTGCTGAGACTCGCGTAATCGAGCGACGTGGCCTGGGACGTCGGAAACCAGCCGAGCTGAACCGAGAACACGAGAATCAGCATCAGGGCCAGCCAGAAGCCCGGCATGGCGTACAGGACGAGGGACCCGAGGGTGACGGCACGATCCAGCTTCGTGCCTCGCTTCACCGCCGACACCACGCCCAGCGAAATGCCCAGCAGCGCGTCCACCAGCAGGGCCGCCAGGATCAGCAGCAGAGTGTAGGGTACGGTCTCGGCGAGGACGTCCCGGACCGGGCGATGCAGGAGGAATGACTCTCCGAAGTCTCCTCGAGCCGAACTCGAAAGCCAGTTCACGTACTGTATGTGGAGCGGTTGGTCGAGACCCCGCTCCTGCCGCACGCGTTCGATCACCGCGGGATCCACCTGGCGCTGCGGCTGCAGATACAGATCCACCGGATCGCCCGGCGCCAGGTGCGCGAGGAAGAACGTTGCCGTCACGATCCCGAAGATCAGAGGTACGGCAAGGATCAAGCGCCTGGCGATGTATTTGAGCATTGGCCTCCCGGACCCTGCAAGAGCAAGCGGAATCTAGGGATCGGGTCAGCGGGCGTCGAGGTATGCCTTGTCCCGCCATGATAGTCGGCGGCGGTACGCGCGGCTATTATGCCGGGCGCTCCGCGCGCTCAACGCACCCCGTCATACCACGGAGGAACCTTGAAGTCATCCCGATTCTCGCTCGGCACGTATCTCGTCGCGACCACCCGGCTCGCCTTCGGCTGCCTTGCCGTTCTGGTCTTCGCGTCCTCCGCATTGGGCCAGGTGAAGGAGGGGGCGGAGCGAGTCGAGGACATTCCCTCGATCGAGGCAAAGACCGGGTCCATGGAACGAATCGAAGGCTTCGTTCCGCTCTACTGGGACGCGGTCAAGGGGCGGCTGTGGATGGAGCTGTCCCGGTTCGATACCGAGATCCTGCACTACGCCTCACTTCCCGCCGGCATCGGATCGAACGATCTCGGGCTGGATCGGGGACAGCTGGGTCCCCAGGCCATCGTGGAGTTCCGACGGGTAGGGCCCCGCATCCTCATGGTGCAACCCAATTACGAGTACCGGGCCCTCAGCGACAATGCCGCAGAGCGGCGAGCCGTCCGCGATGCGTTCGCCGAATCGGTCCTGTGGGGCTTCGAGGTGGCCGCCGAGACCGAGGCCCGTGTGCTGGTCGACGCCACGGATTTCGTGCTCCGCGATGCGCATGGGGTGGCGCGCCGACTGAAGGGCGCCGAGCAGGGCAGCTACGCGCTGGCCACGTCGCGAAGCGCGCTGTACGTGCCGCGAACGAGGGGATTCCCGAAGAACACCGAGATCGAGGTCACCCTGACGTTTACCTCCGAGGACCCGGAAGGTGGCTGGGTTCGATCGGTGGCTCCCCGAGCCGACGCGGTGACCGTCCGGCAGCACTTCTCGTTCGTGGAGCTTCCCGAACCCGGTTTCGAGGCCAGGGAAGCGTTGCCGGGCGCCGGCTACTTCGGACCGAACTTCGTGGACTACGCGGCGCCGCTGGGCGAGCCCCTGCTGACCCGGTTGATCGCACGCCACCGACTGGAGAAGCGGGATCCCGATGCGGCCGTCAGCCAGCCAGTCGAGCCAATCGTGTACTATCTCGATCCCGGCACTCCGGAACCGGTGCGGTCGGCCCTCATCGAAGGAGCCGAGTGGTGGGACCAGGCGTTCGAGGCAGCCGGCTACCAGGGCGCTTTTCGGGTCGAGATCCTGCCCGAAGACGCCGACCCGATGGACCTTCGGTACAACATGATCCAGTGGGTACACCGTTCGACGCGCGGCTGGAGCTACGGAAGTACGGTATCGGATCCGCGCACGGGAGAGATCCTCAAGGGACACGTGAGCCTCGGGTCCCTCCGGGTGCGGCAGGACTACCTTATCGCCGAAGCTCTGCTGGCCCCCTATCGAGAAGGGGACGAAGTCTCGACAGAGGTGGAGGCCATGGCGCTCGCCCGCATTCGGCAGCTCTCCGCGCACGAGGTCGGGCACACTCTGGGCCTGGCGCACAACTACATCGCGAGCGCCCAGGGACGGGCCTCCGTCATGGACTATCCTCACCCCAGCGTATGGCTCGACGGGGACGGGGCGCCCGACGTCACGGACGCCTACGCCACCGGAATCGGGGCGTGGGACAAGGTTGCGATCGAATACGGCTACCAGGATTTCCCGCCGGGCGTGGACGAGAAGGGCGCGCTGGCGGCGATCCTGAGCGAAGCGCGGGCTGAGG
>JAMJQV010000128.1 GCA_023554435.1 Gemmatimonadota bacterium
ATGACGACCTCGACGAGGAAGACCAGCAGTGGCTGCGCCAGCACTACGTCGAGAACATCTATCCACTGGTCACTCCCCAGGCCACGGACCCGGCGCACCCGTTCCCGTTCATTTCGAACCTGTCGCTGAACCTCCTGGTGACGCTGCGCCTACCCGGCGACCCGTTCACCTCGCTGGCGCGGGTGAAAGTGCCGGTGGGCACGGGGACGCCCCGGTTCCTGCAACTCACCGATCGCAACGTGTTCGTGCCCCTCGAACAGGTCATGGCAGCCAACCTCGACCTGCTGTTTCCGGGAATGGAGATCGAAGCCTGCGAGCTGTTCCGGGTCACGCGGAACGCCAACACCGAGCTGGAGGAGGACGAGGCCGACGACCTGCTGGCGATGATCGAGACGGAGCTGAGGCAGCGGAGGCTCGCGCCGATCGTGCGGCTCGAGGTGGCGGCCGGCATGGACCCGGTTCACCGCGGGATGCTGGCCTCCGAGCTCGGGCTGGACGAGGACTCGGACGTGTTCGAGATGAAGGGCACCCTGGGCCTCGGCGACCTGTGGCAGCTGGTGGCGATCGAAGCCCCGGAGCTCAAGGACATGCCGCACCACCCGGTGGACCACCCGCAGATCGTCTCGGATGGGTCCATCTTCCACACGATCCGCGACGCGGGGTCGCTCCTCGTGCATCACCCGTACGAGTCGTTCTCCACGTCCGTCGAGCGATTCCTGCGCGAGGCGAGCCTCGATCCGAAGGTGCGCGCCATCAAGATGACCGTATACCGGACATCGGCGGACTCGAAGGCCGTCGACTACCTGATCGAGGCGGCGCGCAACGGGAAGCAGGTCACGGCCGTGGTCGAGCTGAAGGCGCGGTTCGACGAGGCGGCCAACATCCGGTGGGCCAACCGGTTGAGCGCCTACGGCATCCACGTGACGTACGGCGTGGTGGGACTCAAGACCCACTGCAAAGCGGTGCTCGTGGTGCGCCAGGACTACGATGGCCTGCGCCGGTACGCCCACGTCGGCACGGGCAACTACCACGCGGGTACCGCCAGGATCTACTCCGACGTCGGTCTGCTCACCTCGGATCCCGACATCGGGAGCGACCTCACCGAGTTGTTCAACTACCTGACGACCGGCTACAAGCCGCGGCGCAGCTACCGCAAAATCCTCCCGGCGCCGAAGATCCTGAAGCCCGCGATCCTCGCGAAGATCGAGCGGGAGATCGAGCAGCACCGGGAGTACGGAAACGGTCTCATCCAGATGAAGCTGAACGCCCTGGAGGACGCGGACGTGACGCGCGCCCTGTACGAGGCTTCTCGAGCCGGAGTGAAGGTGGACCTGGTGGTGCGGGATACATGCCGGCTCCGGCCCGGCATCCCGGGCCTGTCGGAGAACGTTCAGGTGTTGAGCATCGTCGGCCGCTTCCTCGAGCACGCCCGCATCTACTACTTCCATAACGGTGGTGACGAGGAATATTACATTGGCTCGGCGGATGCCATGCGCCGGAACCTGCGCAGCCGGGTGGAAGTGGTGGCGCCGGTCGAGGACCCGGAGCTTCGCGACGAGTTGCGCTTATTCCTCGATACGCAGCTCGATGACCGACGCTCCGCCTGGGAAATGCGACCGGACGGGAGCTACGAGCAGCGCCGACCCGTGGGCGACGAAGACCGGCGCAGCTCGCAGTCGTCCTTCACCCGATGGGCGGAGGCCCGGCACAGAGAGGCGACCCGGCTGAAACGTCGCAAGCCACGAGGCATCCGGGCCAAGGAAAGAAACTCAGAGGAGTAGATGCAAGGCACGGGATTCATTGATCCCGGCCCTCTGCAACTGATCTTCGGACTGCTCGGTGGCCTGGCCCTGTTCCTGTACGGAATGGGTCAGATGGCCGATTCCCTGAAGGTGGTGGCCGGGGACCGGATGAAGTCCATCCTGGCCCGCCTCACCCGGAACCGGGTGACGGGTGTCCTCACCGGCGCGTTCGTCACCGCCGTCATCCAGTCCTCTTCCGTGACCACCGTCCTGGTGGTCGGCTTCATCTCCGCCGGACTGATGTCGCTCACCCAATCCGTGGGTGTGATCCTCGGGGCCGACATCGGCACCACCATCACGGCCCAGATCATCGCCTTCAACATCAAGGAATACTCGCTGCTCCTGGTGGCCGTTGGGTTCCTGGTGATGTTCGTGGCCAGGCGGGAGACCACGCGGCACTACGGTACCGCCATCATGGGTCTCGGGCTGGTGTTCCTCGGCATGGGCATCATGGGCGAGGCCATGAAGCCGCTTCGGACCTGGCAGCCGTTCCTGAACGCGATGACCGGGCTCGAGAACCCGTGGCTCGGCATTCTCGTCGGTGCGGTGTTCACGGCGCTCGTCCAGTCGTCCTCCGCCACGGTCGGAATCATCATCGTCCTCGGAAGCCAGGGGCTCGTGTCCCTGCCAGCCGGCATCGGGTTGCTCCTCGGGGCCAACATCGGTACGACGGTGACCGCTCTGCTCGCGTCGATCGGACGGCCGCGTGAAGCACAGCGCGCGGCGTTGATCCACCTGATTTTCAAGGTGGTCGGGGTCCTGATCTGGGTGTTCCTGATCCAGCAACTGATCTGGCTCGCCGTTCAGGTGTCGCCGTCACACCCCGAGCTTTCAGGCACGGCCCGCCTCGCGGCCGAGACGCCACGCCAGATTGCCAATGCGCACACGCTGTTCAACGTCGCCAACACGCTGCTCTTCCTGCCCCTGGTCAACGTGTTCGTGTGGCTGGTGCGTCGCCTCCTGCCCGACCGGCCGGATGACGCCTACAGGGTGAGGATCAAGTACCTGGACGAAGGTCTGGTGAAGACTCCCGCTTTCGCGCTCGACCGCGCCCGCCTGGAGATGCTCCACATGGGCGACCGGGTACGGGGAATGCTGAAGGACATCCTGCCCGTCACTCTCGGAGGCGATCGCGAGGAGCTGAGGGAATTCGTCGCCAGGGACGACGAGGTGGACCAGCTGCACGGCGAGATCGTGACCTACCTGGGCCGGGTGAGCCAGGAGACCCTGACCGAAGGGCAAAAGGACGAGTTGCTGAAGTTGATGGAGGCCACCAACGATCTCGAGAACATAGGCGACATCATCGAGACCAACCTCGTCAGCCTGGGGCATCGAAGGCTCGACGAGGGCGCGCACGTGAGCGCCTCGACCGCAGGCGTCCTGGAGGAATTCCACCTTGCCGTGAGCCGGGCCCTGGACATGGCCCTGGTCGCCGTGTCGCAGAAGAACGAAGCCGCGGCCGCGGAAGTCGTCGACATGAAGACGGAGATGAATCAACTGGCGGACTCCGCACACCTTCACGAGGCGAAGCGGCTCATCGCCCAGGAGCCGGGGCGGCTGCCGGCCTACACGTTCGAGGTCGATGTGCTGGAGAGCCTGAAGCGGGTCTACTACTTCACCAAACGCATGGCCCGCGCCGCCCTGCCGTCCGCGGACATCAGGCCGGAGAAGACGGATCGGGCCTAGGCGCCCACTCCAGCTCGACCGCCAACCCGAACACTTCCTCCAGCAGCTCTGTCTTGCGCGAGGCGTCCCAGATCTCGACCTGCGGGTCGGAATCTGACTCGACTTCCAGTCTGACGCGGCCATTCTCGATCGCCGCCCCCACTCCGGTCACCGCTCGCGTGTGCGTCCGATCCAGGCCGGCGGCGAGTCGGAGAATGGCACTCAGAATACGGACGCGCTGCCTGTCGGCCGGGTCGAGTCGGGCAAAATTCGGGTGCTTCTTCCTCGGGTGGGCCCTCCGGTGATACCGGGCCACGTTCGCGATGATCTCGACCTCGCGAGCCGAGAACCCGGGGAGGTCGGCGTGCATGATCAGGTGGTACGCGTGCTTGTGGTGCTTGGAATGACCGATGAGGTATCCGGTATCGTGCAGAAGGGCGGCCGCGCTCAGGAGGTCGCGGTCATCCGCCCCGAGAGCGTGCAGTTTTGCCAGTTCATCGAAGATCTGGCCGGCCAGCTCGGCTACGTGCGCGGCATGGAGCTC
>JAMJQV010000129.1 GCA_023554435.1 Gemmatimonadota bacterium
ACCGAGGACGGAGGGGGAGGCGGGGATGGGACGAGGACGTCTGGACATCGCACGAGGTAAGGCACTGCCGGGAGTGGCGTGTCTGCCGCTTCTTGCTCTCATTCTGCTTGCGGCCAGTGGGCGGGCAAACGCGCAGATGCAGGATCCCTCCCCATGGTCCACGTGCGCAGCCCCTGATTCGCTGACCCGGGCGCTCGAGCGCATCGCGCGGCGGGTCGGCGGAGAGATCGGGATCGCGGCGATTCACCTCGAGTCGGGCATGACGGCCTCCGTGAACGGGGACCGTCGATTCCCGATGGCCAGCGTCTCGAAGGTCCCCATGGCGCTCGAGTTCCTGCGCCGCGTCGATGCCGGAGAGGTGTCGATGGACGAACGCCTCGTTCTTCCCATTACCGAGTTCCGTCCGGGCAACAGCCCCCTGGCGTCATGGTCGGGTGGAAGGCCTGTGACGGTAACGGTGGACAGCCTGTTCAGGCTCATGATCAAGGTGTCGGACAACACGGCCACTGATGCGATCCTCGGCATGGCCGGTGGACCGGAACGGGTGACGAACCGGCTGCGAGAGCTCGGAATCGAGGACATGGACGTCGACCGGTCTGAGGCCAGGACTTTTGCGGACCTGGTGGGAATCCCGGATACCGTCCCCGAGAGCGAGCTCTACCGCTACAACCACTTTCGGATGAGGGATGCACTACCCGATTCGGTTCGGCAGGCGGCACGGATCGCGTATGGTTCGGATCCGCGCGACACGGCCACACCGGAAGCAACGGCGCGGCTGATGGCCGAACTGTGGCGTGGTGCGGGGCTCACCCGCGAATCCCGGGACCTTCTGATAGAGACCCTGCAAGCGAGCCGTTCGGGTCCCCGACGTCTTCGGGGACATCTGCCGAGCGGAACTCCGGTGGCCCACAAGACGGGCACGATGGCCGCGGCGGTCAATGATGTGGGCATCATCACCTTGCCGGACGGCGCCGGTCACCTGGCGGTAGCCGTTTACGTGAATACCCTTCACCGGACCACGTATCGGCGGGAACGCACGATCGCGCAGGCTTCTCGAGCGCTGTACGACTACTTCAGGGCCGCGGACGCCGTTACCGGGCCCATGGCATCGGCCTGCCGGCCTCCCGCCCGCTATCCGGCGACGCCAGCGGGGCGCTGACCGGGCGAGGTCACTCGCCGTTGGCGGCTTCCCCGAGCTGCGCCTCGATCCACTCGTCGATCGAGGCCTGAAGCATGGTCAAAGTGACCGTACCGTCCTGGATGACTCGATCGTGGAAGGCCCGGATGTCGAACCGATCGCCGAGGGCCGCCTCCGCCTTCCGGCGCAGGTCCTGAATCACGAGACTGCCGGTCAGGTATGCCGTGGCCTGACCGGGCACAGCGATGTATCGGCTGACCTCCGACTCGACCTCGCCCTCGGACGCCGCGGTATTCGCGAGCATGTAGTCCACAGCGTCCTGGCGACTCCATCCCAGCGCATGAATCCCCGGGTCCACTACCAGTCGCGCCGCCCTGAACGCCTCGTTCGACAGCATCCCCAGGCGGTCCACGTCCGCCGTGTACAGGCCTGCCTCGTCAGCCAGCCGCTCGGTGTAGAGCGCCCAGCCCTCCCCGAGGCCTGAACTGAAGAAGTACTTGAGTATCGGGTGCACACCCGGTCCCTCCAGACCCACGTACACCTGCATGTGGTGGCCCGGATACGTCTCGTGGAACGTGGTGGCCTCGAAGCCTCCTCCCCGATTGAGGTCACTCGGCTCGAAAGTCCCGAACTCGTACGTACCCGGGGTGCTGCCGTCCGCCGCCCCCGCTGAGTAGAAGCCGCCTCCCGTGACGCGCATGTACTCTGGATACGGCTTGAGTGCCACCTCTGCCTGTGGCACGAAGCCGAACCATTCCGGCATGGCTGCCCTGGCGCGATCCACGGCCTCCTGGGCGAACGCGACGATCTGTTCCGGCGTCTCGAAGCGATTCGCGGGATCCTCGCGCACCCGGCTGAGCAACTCCGTCACGTTGTCGGTGCCGAAGCTGCGCGAGCCGATGTCCCGCATCTCGTTCTGGATGCGTTCCATCTCGCGCAGGCCCGCCTCGTGGATCTCTTCGGGCGTCAACGGAAGCGTAGCGTGAAACAGGACCGAGGCCAGGTAGCAGTCGCGGCCGCCCGGATCGGATGTCACCCCGATCTCATTTCTCGAGGCGGGCAGGTACTCTGAGGCCAGGAAGAGACGATAGCGTCGCACGGCCGGGAAGATCTCGTCCGAGATCACGGCGGCCAGCTCCTTCGCGAAGGCTTCGTCGCCGTCCCGTATGGCGGGGTCGTAGAAGGGCGACTCCTCGGGCCAGACCGACAGCATCCCCTCCAGCTGGCCGATCACGCGTTCGACGTTCGAGCCTGGTGCCGTGTAGCCCTCCTGCATGCCGATCCGGAGGTTCTCGATCTCCGTGTCGATGTAGCGCGCGACATCCCTCGCACGGGCGATCGCGTTCGAGCGGGCCTGCTCCGTACCGACCGGTTGCTTCGCAAATACCCCGGGGAAGAAGTTCTGCCATCCGGTCCAGGTGGGACTCACGTTCCACAGCTCCGTCCGGCAGACCCGTCTGGCCGTCGCCGCCTCGAGTCGCTCGCGAGAGAACCTGTAGGGTACCGCGGCGTCGGTCCCCTCGAGCAACACCGGATCGATGGCCTCCAAACGGGCCAGCCAGGCGTCTTCACGGGCCTGCCAGGCGGCTCGCTCGGCCGCTCCGTGATTCCCCATGCGATCGAAGGCAGCAGGGTAGCCCGTCTCGTACGCCTCTTCGGGAAACTCATCGTAATAGCCGGCGACGTACTCGTCCGCGATCGCCAGGGCCTGTGACACCGCGTCACTCGGGGATTCGAGACCCGGGGCCGGACCGCGATTCACAGCGGATTCCGGCTGGTCGCACGCGGCGCAACACACCGCCACGAGAAGAAGGTGCTTCACACGGTTCATGGGGCCTCCGGTATACTCGCACAGGGCCAGGGTCGAAGTAGCGCCACCGCGTGGCGCGGGGCCCAAGGGATAACCGGCTTTTGCGGAAAAGAGAAGGTCGAGAGGCTCAGTCGTCGCCGGTCTTGCGAGCGCGGGACAGCCGGCCGAGCAGTGAGCGGGAGGTCTGCGAAATGCCGGAACCCTCCAGGAGTGACAGGATCACCTCCATCTGAATCGCCGCCACATCCCGCAGTCCTTCGACCTGAGCGCGCAATTCGGCCACTTCGTCTACGCTCGCCGACTCCGGCAGGCCGAACACGGCGTCGAAGGGGATCTCGGCGAAGAAACGCTCGTGAAGAGCCTCGTTGTCCCTTCGATAATGATCCAGGACCCGGAGCCGCAGACCGCGCGTGAGCAGTCTCTTGTCGCTGCTGAAGATCAGGTCCCGTGAGGCCGAGAGCCCGGACAGCAGCTCGCGGACCTTACGATCGTCGGTGCCGTCGTACACCCCATGAATGCGCGACAGGACATCGCACAGCGCCCCGCCGAAACTGGCGTTCCGGTACTGCTCATCATCCGGAAGCTCCAGCCTT
>JAMJQV010000013.1 GCA_023554435.1 Gemmatimonadota bacterium
TGGCCGGGGCGAGGAATCTCCTGTACGATTCGGGCGTGATATCCTGCCGCCGGGCCCCCATACCGATCGTGTCCGTCGGGGGGCTGACGGTCGGAGGATCCGGTAAGACTCCGATTACGGCAGATCTCGCAGCGCGCCTTGTTGAAGCGGGCGTGCGTACGGCGACCCTGACGCATGGTTTCGAGGACGAGATCGACGTGCACCGCAAGCTGGCCCCTGGGGCCATGGTGTACGGTGGCCGCGATCGAGTCACCCTCGCACAGACGGCGGCCGGCGAGGGCGCTCAGATCGCGCTCCTGGACTCCGGCTTCCAGCATCGCAGGCTGCATCGGGATCTCGATATCGTGACCGTCGACGAGGCCTCCGCGGGGGGCAGTCTGGCCCTCCTGCCGGCCGGCCCTTTCCGGGAGGGTCTGGCGGCCGCCACTCGGGCGGATCTGGTGGTCGTTGTGAGCAGGCCATCGGCCAGCGAGGGACGCGCCGGGCAGGAGAGTCGGGAATCGGCCGCCCGCGGGCGTTCGCGGCTGCGCGAACTGGAGGACGCGCCGGACGCGCCGCCGTTCCTGTCCGCCCGCATTCTCCCGGGCCCATTGATGGCCGCCAACGAGCCCGCCCGGGCAGTGGACCGACCACGCCCGACCGTTGCCGTCGCCGGGATCATGTGGCCGGAGGTGTTCTTCGACCAGGTGAGTCCCCTGGCAGCGCCCGGGTTCGAGACCGTGCGTCTTCGCGACCACGCCCGCATTGACGACGCTCTGGGCGGGCGACTTCGAGCCATGGCGGGCCGCTCCGGCATCGTGTGCACTCTGAAGGACTCGATGAAGCTGGTTCGCGTTCTGGGAGAGTCGGTTCCCGTCTGGTACCTTTCAGAGACCATCGTCTGGGACGTACCCGGAGTGCCGCCCACGGTCGTTCGGGCGGCCCTGGCCCTCCTGGATATGTCAGATCCCGACGCGATCGAAGGCCATGCGACATGAGCACTCCCGAGAGGATCAAGACCGATGTCCTGGTGGTGGGCTCGGGCATTGCCGGGCTCAGCTTCTCGCTCAAGGCCTGTCGCTACGCCGACGTGGTCGTGGTTACGAAGAAAGAACGGATCGAATCGAACACGAACTACGCCCAGGGCGGGGTGGCCGCCGTATTCGATCCGGGCGACTCCCACGACATGCACGTGGCCGACACCCTCGTCGCCGGAGCCGGTCTCTGCCACCGTCGAGCCGTGGAGGAGCTGGTTCGAGAGGGACCTGAGCGGGTCCGTGAACTGATGGACTGGGGGGTACGGTTCAGTCGGGAAGGTGGCCGGGTTTCTCTTGGGCGTGAGGCGGGACACAGCGAACGGAGGATTCTGCACGCTGCGGATCTCACCGGGCAGGAAATCGAGCGCGCACTCCTCGAGGCGGTCGCTGCCGAGCCAAGAATCACATTGCTGGAGGACCACTTCGTGTGGTCGCTGGCCACCGTCATGGACCCGACCTGGAACCGCGTACGCTGTGCGGGCGCTCTGGTGCTGGACGTACACGGAGGGCGGTGGAAGGCGGTGGACGCGCGGTCCGTGATGTTGGCGGCAGGAGGTACGGGCTTTCTATACCGTCATACCACGAATCCCGACATTGCGACGGGTGACGGCATCGCTCTGGGCTACGCCGCGGGTGCCGCCGTGGCAAACCTGGAATTCGTGCAATTCCACCCCACCGCGATGTATCCGGCGGAGGAGCGCGCCCAACTGGTCTCGGAAGCCGTGCGGGGGGAAGGTGCGGTACTCAGGCGCCGGGACGGAGTCGAGTTCATGCCTGCGTACCATCCCGACGGATCCCTGGCCCCTCGGGATGTTGTCGCGCGGGCTTGCGATGCCGAGATGAAGAGGACGGGGGACGACTTCGTGCTCCTCGATCTCTCACCGATCGATCCGGGGGTCGTCGCGGAGCGGTTCCCGAACATCGAGCGAGAGTGCGCTCAGCGAGGGATCGAGTTGCCCCGGGACCCCATCCCGGTCGTCCCCGCTGCCCACTACCAGTGCGGCGGACTTCTCACGGATTGGGACGGGAGAACGTCCCTGACCGGGCTCTACGCTTCGGGGGAGATCGCGTGCACCGGTGTGCACGGAGCCAACAGGCTCGCCTCGAACTCTCTCCTCGAGGCCGTCGTGTTCTCCCACAGAGCTTCGATCCGGTTGGCCGCCGACCTGCACGCGCTTCCGGGAATCCCGAGCATCGACTGGCAGCTGCCCGATCTCGAGGCCCCCGGCAGCGCAGCAGTCGATGTCGAGCGGACGATCAGGGACCTGATGTGGGACAGAGTCGGAATCGTGAGATCCGACGATCGCCTCGAGGCGGCCCGCACTGAGATTGATGCGCTGTCAGGGCACGCCATCGCCAGGGATGGCACCGGACCCGGAGCGATGCGGGGCCGACAGGCCGAGTTCATGCGCGAAGTCGCGGCCCTCGTGGTTCGTTCCGCGCAGCGTCGCCGGGAAAGCAGGGGACTGCATTTCACTGAGAGTCACCCGCGCCGGGACAACGAGCACTTTCTACGCGACACGGTGCTGGCTCGATGATCCGCGTGGCGGTTCCATGAGATTGCTCATCCTGGCCGTGGGGTCGCCCCGCGATCGGCAGATGGCCGGCTTGATCCGCCAGTACGAGACGCGCGCCGGCCACTATTTCCGCCTCGAGGTTGTGGAGGTCGGGGCTGCGACCGGCGCGGGAGGAACGCCTCGGGAGGCGCAGGCGCGTGAGGCCCGCAATCTCAGGAAGCGCCTTCCAGCCGGCCTCGACATCTGGGCCCTGACATGTGCCGGAGCGGAGACCAGCTCCCTCGAGCTGGCGGGTACCCTGTCCGACATGGCCACGTACGGTCACCCCGGTGTCGTGTTCCTGATCGGCGGGGCGTTTG
>JAMJQV010000130.1 GCA_023554435.1 Gemmatimonadota bacterium
TCGCCGATCAGGCCATGCTCTTCCCTGGCCGTTCGCTCGATCGCCAGCGGGTCCGTGGCCAGGCTGTCTCCACGCTGGGCGAGGGAGTCGGTACGCACGATGAGGGAATCGAGCCGGTCCACCAGATCCGCCCTCTCGGCCCTCATCTCCCGCATGTCGAACACGCTGTAGACACCCCCGAAGAGCGCATAGTAGCCGGCCAGCAACAGGAGGCCGGCCACAACGCCACGAAAACCCCACCGGCGCACGCGCTCAGACATATACAGAAGCACCCGGATAACTGGCCGCAGCACCAAGGTCCTCCTCGATCCGCAGCAGCCGATTGTACTTCGCCACCCGCTCGGACCGGCAGGCCGAACCGGTCTTGATCTGACCGGCGGAGGTGGCCACCGCGAGATCCGCGATGAAGGTGTCCTCCGTTTCGCCGGACCGGTGCGAGATCACCGAGGTGTAACCGGCTTTCCGCCCCATTTCGATGGCGTCCAGCGTCTCCGATACGGTGCCGATCTGGTTCAGCTTGATGAGAATCGAATTGGCCACTCCCATGTCGATTCCGCGATCCAGGCGATCCACATTGGTAACGAACAGGTCATCCCCGACGATCTGCACGCGATCACCCAGCCGCTCCGTCAGGCGCCGCCACCCCTCCCAGTCGTCCTCGCCCAGCCCATCCTCGATCGACACGATCGGGTACGCGTCGAGCCACCGGGCGTACATGTCGACCATCGCATCGGGCGAAAGCGTGATGCGCTCACCCGAGCCTTCGAACACGTACGATCCGCTCGCCGGATCGAACATCTCCGTCGCCGCGGCGTCCAGGGCGACTGCCAGGTCACTGCCCGGCTCGTAGCCCGCATCCCGGATCGCTTCGATCACGACCTCGAGCGCCTCACGGTCCGAGCCGAGGTTGGGGGCGACTCCGCCCTCGTCGCCAACGGCCGTGTTGTGCCCCTCGGCACTGAGCCGCTTCTTCAGCGCGTGAAACACTTCAGTGCCGGCGCGTAATCCCTCTGCAAACGTGGGCGCGCCCACCGGCACCACCATGAATTCCTGGATATCCACGCTGTTGTCCGCGTGCGCTCCACCGTTCAGGATGTTCATCATCGGAACGGGCAGCGTGCCTACGTCGTCGCCGCCCAGGTGCCGGTACAGGGGAAGACCCAGGTGGGCAGCCGCGGCCCGGGCAGCGGCCATGGACACGGAGAGGATGGCGTTCGCTCCAAGCCGGCCCTTGTTGGGGGTGCCATCCAGATCGATCAACGCCCGGTCGATCGCCGCCTGGTCCGTCGCGTCCTCTCCGTCGAGCGCGTTGCGTATCTCGCCGTTCACGTGCCCCACGGCACTCAACACGCCTTTGCCACCATAGCGGCCTGAATCGCCGTCTCTGAGCTCCACGGCTTCATGCTGCCCGGTCGAGGCTCCACTGGGAACGGCGGCGCGTCCGAACGCTCCGCTTTCCAAAACGACTTCCGCTTCGACGGTCGGATTGCCGCGGGAGTCGAGGATCTCTCGGGCCGATATATCACTGATCCTGGGCATGATCTCTCTTCCAAATCGGTTCCGGGGTGTCACATTCCCTTCGAGCGTCTCAAATTGGGTGTAGCCGCAACCACAGACAATACCGTCGTCGACCGCATCCTCTGGAAGGTGACCATGATAAAGAAACTCCTTCAGCAGGCAGGTACGATCGGAGCCGGCATCGCGATCTTGATGGTCGTGCTGGCCTTTCTGTTCGGCTTCAACCGTGTGGACGAGTACGAAGTCGGCGTGCGCCGCAACCCCGTCACGGGCGCGGTGAGTTCGTCTCCTTACAGGCAGGGCCTGTATCACGCGATCCTTCGGTCGTGGACCAACTACTCGACCCGTGAGATTCAGTACCCTCGTGAAGGCGCGGCCGAGCGCCTGACCGCCCTGTCGTCTGACCAGTTGCAGATCGGGGTCGATGCTTCGTACCGGTATCGGATCAACCCGGACTCGGTGGTCAACCTCTATCTGAGCATCGGCAGTCCGGGGGACATCCACGCCTACGTCTACAACACCTACCGGTCAGCCGTGCGTGACGCGATCGCGGAGGTGGAAGCTTCCAACATCCTGTCCAGCGACCGGGCGACCATAGGGGACCGAATCGAGGCGCTGATGGCGGTGGGGCTCGAGCCGCGAGGGATCCTTGTCACGGACTTCTTCGTGCGGGAGATCGAGCCGCCCGAGACGATCCGGCAGGCAATCGAAAACAAGCTGGCGCGCGAACAGCAGGTCCAGGCCGAGGCGTACGAGACGCAGGTCGTGGAGGAGCAGGCCAACCAGAAGCGGGCCGAGGCGGCCGGGATCAGGGACGCGCAGGAGATCATCGCGACAAGCCTCACCGGAGTACAGGGTCAGCGCTACCTGTACTGGCGGTACCTCGAGGTACTCGGAGAGGTGGGAAGCGGATCGAACAACCTGGTGATCGCCCCCACCGAGGGCGGCGTTCCCATCTTCTTCACACCAGATAGCCAGTAGTCACTCGTTGGAGGCGGGGGCCCGCCCCGCCTCCAACATCCTGCAGATGTCGGCCCGGACGACCGACAGGACCTCGTCCCGATCATCGAGCGTCTTTCCTTCGGTGGCGATAGGCTTCGACAACTGCACCACCATCCGCGAGGCCCTGATCCGTCCCCTCGTCGATACCCGGTATCCACCGTCCACCGCCAGGGGGACGATGGGCACCCGGGTCTCGATCGCCAGGGCGAACGTGCCTCTCTTGAAGTCGCCCAGCTGCCCTGTCTGAGAGCGCGTGCCCTCCGGGAACAGGCCCAGTGACAATCGGTAGCGCTTCATGCGGATTCCCGCGCGCCGCATGGCCTCCGTGGCTCCACGCCGATCTTGCCTGTCAATGAAGATGTGACCGGCGGTGCGCATGGCCAGGGAGAATATGGGAATTCGCCCCAGTTCCTTCTTGGCCACGAAGCGGACCGATGCCGGGACATAGGCCAGGATCGCGAAGATGTCGAAAATCGACTGGTGGTTGGCGACGAAGATCTGCGGGGCCGTGTGGCTCACGTGCTCGAGTCCGGTTACCGTCGTGCGCACACCCGCTGCCCAGAGTTCGGTCCGCCCCCAGTTCCGGTGCACCCAGTCGTGCAGGCTCGCGGGCGCGCGGACCAGCCCACCCAGAATCGATACGGCCGAGAAGAAAGCGGTGGCCGGCACCGTGACGATCCAGAACCAGACCGTACGCAGCACGCCTCAGGCCTCCGCCGAGAAGTGATCGAATCCGGCGGCCGGGGGCTCTATTCCCTCCCCCTTCCCTCCGATCCAGGTGACGCCCGACCCTTCCGTCACGCTGCCCACGCGCGTTAACCCGACTCCCAACTCCCTGGCCAGCTTCCGGGCCGCGGGTTGGGCCGTTCCCGGCGCGATGGCCGCGAGGAGCTCATAGTCCTCGCCTCCTCCTGCTGCGAGGGCGAGTGCAGCCTCCGGACTGGCCCAGTTCTCCAGCACCTGGTTCAGAGGAACACGCTCCGACTCGAGGAGAACGGCCACTCCAGATGCGGCTGCGATCTGCGCCGCGTCCGCAGTCAGACCATCCGAGAGGTCGATCATCGCGTGGACCTCCGCGTTCTCGCTCAGGACACGCGCCTCGATCAGACGAGGAGTGGGGCGCTCGAAGGCCCGGCGAGCCGCCGGGTGGGGCTCCAGCCCACCGGCCCAGGCCGCAGCAGCCGCCGCTGCCCCCCCGAGCCGTCCGCTGACCCAGAGCTCATCGCCAGGAAGGGCTCCGGAACGTCGAACCGGATCGACGGCCGCGCCGATTACCGTGACGTCGAACACGACCGGCCCCGGCGATCGAGAAAGGTCCCCGCCGAGCAGCGAGGCCCCATGCTCGCGCAGACACTCCCCCACGCCGCCGGCGATCTCGTCGAGGGTCCGGTCATCGACTTCCGGGGGGATGGCCAGTGAGACCAGCACGCCGATCGGACGCGCCGCCATCGCAGCCAAGTCACTGAGAGCCGCGGCCACGGCCCGGAAACCGATGGAATCCCAGGTCAGCCACTCACGGTGGAAGTGCACGTGCTCCACGGAAAGATCGGTACTGACCAGGACGACTTCCGAGTCCGTCACATCGAGGATGGCCGCATCATCACCGGGCCCGAGTGCGACCTCGGGAGTGTAGGACGCCCCAACCGCCTGGATCAGTGACCGGATTCGGTCGAACTCCGGGCTTGGCCTCATCTCCCCCGGCCGCGAGGGACCACCGGGTCTCGAACTCAATGCCGCACCTCGAGACGGATGGCTCCGGCGGGCGTCGCTACCCAAGCTTCCGTGTCCGAGACGACCGCGATGTCCCGGATCGCCGTCTCTCCTCGGGGTCCCGGAGGGAGGTCGGGCCCGAACGAGTACCGGCCGACGACACCGCCCTTCACCTCGACCACCGTGAGCTCGGCAGCCGAACCAACCCACAACACACCGTCCCGGATCGCCAGAGCCGAAACGGCGGCGCGCGCCTTCCCGATCGACTCCAGGCGGGTCCACGCAGCCTCCCCTCCCGCCCGCCACCACACCTCGCGGT
>JAMJQV010000131.1 GCA_023554435.1 Gemmatimonadota bacterium
GCTCGACCGAGTTCCGCGGCCGCCGCACTCCCGGCTGCGAGGTAGGGCGGCACGAGCGCCGCCGATGCGGGGCGGTCGCGGATGCGATCGGGAACCGACTGCTCGTGCGTGAGCGTCTCCAGCAAGCGGGGCGCGTATCGGAAACGGCGTACAGGAAGGCCCGAGGGTTCCTCATTCGGGCCGCCTCGATAGGCCGGGGCCAGGACGCTGGCATCGATCCCGGCCTGGCGCTGGCGTCGGACCAGCTCCACCAGCCAGGGGGTAATCGGGTCATCTCGGTGCCTGGGAAAGGCCGTGGCTACGTGGATGACCCTCATGGTGCGGCGGGCGCTGAGGCAGTCCTCGGGGCGGAGAGCATGCGCAGTAGCGCCGTCCCCTCCTCTCCTCCCACGGTGTGTACAACCTCGAAACGCTCCAGATTGGCCGCGATGGCAGGAATGAGGTACATGGCCGTGGTCGCGCTCAGGCGGTCGACCAGCACGTAGTCCGCGCCCATCTCCTCGAGCCCCCGTAGCACGACGGAAGGATCCGTGGAGTAGGGATACAGGTCCCCCTGCCGACGGGAGAACAGGTAGAAGGTCGCCGGACTGCGGTTGGCGATCACCGATCCCTCGGGCGTGTTCTCCGAGGCCCACCAACCCATTGCATAGAACTCCCGATACTGCGGTCGGTCACACGGATAGCCGTCCCGGTACGAGGACTGGCAGGCCACCCGGTACGACAAGACCGACCCTGACGAGATCAAGGCCATGGTAGCGACTCCGGCCGCAACGAGCCCCATCGTCGCGTAGCCGATCCTCTGGCCAAGGGACTCCACGCCACCCATCGCGCCTGCCGCACCGAATACCACGAGGAGGGGCAGGATGGGCAGAAGAAACCGTCGATCGGTCCATACGGGAGGCCACAGCAGAATGAGACCGACGTAGAAAGCCACGAGAAGGTGCGCCACCGTCACACGGGTAGCGGCCGACCGGAGCCAGCCGTACAGGGCCAGCGCGCTCAACAACACCCCGGCGATGGCCGTGCCCGTGACCAGCTGGCTGCGAACCGTCGGGAACCCGAATGAACCGGGCAGCTCCGAGCTGACGTAACGCCACAGGTTCGTGGCCGCCCGTGCCGGGAAGTCCATCAATCCAACGGTTCCGGCAGCGGGGACGTAGGGGTTCTGCTGTATGAGCTGCTGCAGGTAACCCGGCTGCGAAGGTTGGGCCAAGTGCTGATACACCGCCCAGCCCACGACACAGACCAGCGCCACCAGCACAGACGCCACCGCTCGACGGCGATCCCGCGAAATGAGGGTCCACGCCACGAGGGTGAGGAGCACGGACAGCCCGGCCGTTCGCGTGAAGAAAGCCGCCGCCGCAGCTGCCAGAGCTGCGGCCCCGACGCGTCTGTCTTGCAGGGTGGCCGCCACGACGGCCAGCAGGAAAAAAGTGAAGGCCGCTTCAGACAGCACTCGATGCGAGAAGTCCAACAGCACCGGTGCCATGGCAAACAGACCGGCGGCGACGAACGCGGCCCGCTTGCTGACCAGCGATTCGGCAATTCGATAGGTCAGCCACACCGAGCCTGCGGCGAATGCCATCGAGGCCGCCTTGAACAACTGGAGACCGCCGAACCAGCCGGCAACCGCCAGAATCAGGGGGTAGCCGGGTGGGAACTTGGCGTGCAACGGCGACCCGGGTAGCTGGATATCCCGGAAGCCCAGTCCATTGCGCAGCGATTCGCCCAGGACCATGTAGTGGCCTGCATCCGCCCCGGGAAAGAGAGTCGGCTCGAACACCAGCACGGCGAGCAGAACGTGGACGGCGACCAGCACCGTGGGCGCCAGAATCCCCTCCGCCCCCGCGAGAGGCGTTGCGTCCTCAGCCTCGGAATCCGTCGAGTCGGGCCCGCCGGCTGTGCTCCGGCCGATCACCTTCTAAGCTCTCGGCGGAGATCCTCCACCTCGGCCCTGAGTCCCGCTATCAGTTCGGCCAGCAGACCCGCCACGAAGAGCAAGCCACCCAGAAGAACCAGGAAGACGACAAGAGTGAGCAGCGGCCTGAACCCCGTACCCAGTGCATAGCGGAGTATCAGTGCCACGAGTCCAACGAGCACCCCTACTCCGGCCACGAACACACCGGTGAGTCCAAAGAACAGCATCGGCTTGCGGCTGAACACCAGCTGGAACCACACGGAGACCAGGTCAAGCACGCCGACCACCACCCTGCCCTGCCCGCTGTACTTGGACACCCCGTGGCGCCTCGGGAGAAGATCGATGTCGATTTCACCGATCCGGAACCCCCGATCGTGGGCCAGCACCACGAGATAGCGATGCCAATCCTCACGGAGGTGTATCTCGTCCACCACCTCGCGCCGGAAGGCCTTCATCGAGTTCAGGTCTCGCACCGGAACCCGGAAGATCATTCGCGAGAGGCGGTTGTAGACCCCTGATACCAGGCGCTTCGGGTAGTCTCCCACCTTGCGCCCCACAACCACATCGTGGTCATCATCCAGGGCATCCAGGAAGCGGGGGATCTCGTCCGTGGCGTGCTGGAGATCCGCGTCAAAAAGCACGTAGATGGGCGAGTCGGTGGATCTCACGGCCGTCACCAGGGCCGCCGTCTTTCCCTTGTTGACCCGATGACGAAGGAATACGGTCCGATCCTCGATGCCCGCAGCGCCCGCCGCCGCTCTCGCCGCCTCGAGCGTCCCGTCCGTCGAACCGTCGTCGACGAAGACGACCTCACCGTTCAGTTGAAAGCGCGAGAACGTCCCCGCCAGATCCTGAAACAGATCCGGCACGTTCTCTACCTCATTGAAGGCCGGAACGATTACCGAGAAGCGTCTGGGGGTCGGCGGGAGAGGGTCGGCGGGAGACAACCCGGACTCGGTCATACTCGCTTACGCATCCTCGCCGAGAGGATTCCGAGCTGATCCCTGTACTTCGCAACCGTCCGCCGGGCGATCTGGACGCCCTCCTGCTTCAGAACATCCACAATGGCCTGGTCGGTCAGGGGCTTCTTCGGATCTTCCTCGGCTACCAGTTTCTGAATCCGGGCTCGAATGCCCCGGGCTGATACATCTTCGCCATAGTCGGTCGACAGCCCGGAGGAGAAGAAGAACTTCAGGGGGAGGACGCCCCGGGGTGTCTGCACGAACTTGTCGTTCGTCACACGTGACACGGTGGACTCGTGCATGTCGATGTGCTCGGCCACCTCGCGCAGCGTCAGGGGCCTCAGGTGCTCGACTCCCTTCTCGAAGAACTCGCGCTGGCGGTCGACGATGAAGCTCATGACCTTCAGCATCGTCTGTCGTCGCTGCTCGATCGCCTGGATCATCCACTGGGCGCTGTTGAGCTTCTTGGAGATGAAGGCCTTGTTCTCGCCCTGGAACTGGTTCCTGTCCTGCGCCACCTCCCGATAGGACCTCGACAGCTTGAGCCGCGGCAGCGACGAGTCGTTGTGGAACACGAAGTACTCGCCATCGACCTTCTCGACTACCAGGTCGGGGATGACGTAGTTCTCACTCATGTCCGCGTACTTGAGGCCGGGCTTCGGGTCGAGCTTGGCGATCGAATCGGCAGCGCTCTGGACGTCAAGGGGAGAGATCCCGTGCTCCTTGGACAACTCGCTCCATCTGTGGTTCACGAGCTGCTCGAAGTGATCCTGGATGATCCGATAGGCCAGGCTGTCGACTTCCTTCCGCTCTCGCAACTGGATCAGAAGCGTCTCTCGCAGATCGCGTGCGCCCACGCCCGATGGATAGAAGCCCTGAATGACGCGGAGAGTCGCCTCCGCCTCCTCGAGCGTGAAGGGCTCCATTTCGGCCCACAGTTCGGGCTCGCTCTCGGCCAACCACGTGTTGGCCGCCTCGACCACCTCCTCCAGGCTGCAGGCGAGGAATCCCTCACGATCGATGTTGCCGATGATCTCCTCGCCAAGAGCGACCTCACGCGGCCCAAGTGTGAGGAGATTGAGCTGTTCGCGCAGGTGCTCCCAGAGATCCGGCGGTGCCGCCGGCGTGGGCATGTAGTGCTCTTTGTCCTCGAACTGGCTCCGTCTGCCGCCGGCATCGAAGCCGTTGAGGAGGATCTCTTCCCAATCGACCTCGTCCTCGTCCTCTTCCTCCTCCTGCTTTTCCTCGGGCAGCTCTTCTTCCGCCATCTCCGTGAACTCGAGGAACGGATTGACCAGCACCTCCATCTTCAGGTGCGCCTGCAGGTCCAGCAGAGGCATGTAGAGCAGGTCCATCGCCTGATACAGGCGAGGATTGATCTTCAGCTCCTGCCGCATTCCGAGGCTCTGCGAGAGCCCCCGTCTAAAATCCGCCATCTGCTACTCGACCACTCCGTTCAATTCGGTTCTGCGCCCTCACGGGCCGCACGCTGCATGTAAGATAGCGTGCGCGGTACACGCGGCACACCCCTTGCAGGAGGCGCTGCGCCGCGCCGTTTGTGGGAAGCCTAGAGTTCGAAGTCCAGTCCCAGGTACATCTTGCGGGCTTCCGGATCTTCAACGAGGGTTTGAGCCGGTCCCTCGATGTGAATCTGGCCGTTGAACATCAGGTACGCACGGTCCGTGATCGAGAGGGTCTCGCGGACGTTGTGGTCCGTGATCAACACGCCGAGGCCGCGCTCCCGCAACTCAGCGACGATGCGCTGGATATCATCCACGGCGATGGGGTCTACGCCGGCGAACGGCTCGTCGAGAAGCATGAACTTGGGGCGAGTGACCAGGGCCCGTGTGATCTCGAGTCGGCGTCGCTCGCCCCCTGACAACGAATCCGCCTTGCTCTTTCGCAAGTGGCCGATCGACAGCTCCCCGAGCAGCTCGTCCAGCCGGCTCTGCCGCTCAGATCGAGTCATGTCGAGCGTCTGCAGAATGGCCATTACGTTCTGCTCGACCGTGAGACGCCGGAAGATCGAGGGCTCCTGCGAGAGGTATCCAATGCCGGCCCGGGCGCGGCGGTACATGGGGACTCGAGTCAGCTCCTGCTGATCCAGGTACACCCGACCCGCGTTGGCTCCAAGCAGCCCCACGATCATGTAGAAGGTGGTGGTCTTCCCCGCCCCGTTGGGGCCGAGTAGCCCCACGATCTCGCCCTGGTGGACCTCGAGATCGACACCGTCGACCACACGCCGCTTTCCGAATGCCTTCACCAGGCCTTCGGCCCTGAGGACGCTCCTGGTGCTCAACCGCCTTCTCCTTCCGTTGAGGGCTCGAGGTAAATGCCTATGGCATCTCTGGCGATCACCTGAGCGGGCTCCCCATCCTCGAACAGCACTTCGATCCGGTTGCCCAGAAGGTAGTTCCGGGATGGCGCTTCGGACCGGGTGGTGTCACGAACGGAGGCGTAGAACGACCTCGCACTGCCCAGGGCCATGATTCGTTCAGGCGTCGGGTCCGCCTGCGGCTGGGCGAGAAGTGAGTCGGCCGGAGCGACACTGAAGAAGGCTCGGATGGTGTCTCCCGTAAGCCAGTTCGAGCCCGGGTCGAGGTCCTTGGCTGCCTCGACCAGTGGCTCTCCGGGTACGTGCGGCACCGTCTCGACGGAGGAGGCATCCCCTACCGAGGCTATCGAATCGATCCGACCCGCCGTGAGGGAGAACTCGATCGAGTCACCTGCGAGCTGGAAGCTCCCCGAGACCGCAATCGACCGTCCCTCGCCGAACGCCCACAGTCGCTCGACCTCTCCTCCCCTGAACTCGGCCGTCACGAGATCGGACTGAAGCTCGAAGTCTTCTCCGGTCGCCTCCGCCTCGCCGAACGATCGTACCTCCCGAAGCTCATCGTCGGCGAAGCGAGCCACCACGCTGTCACCGGTGAGCTCGAACCCCTCGCCTCGAATGATCGGCCGCCCATACAGGACTCCTACGCCATCCGCGTCGAAACGCGCACTCTCGGCGGTTGCATCCAGGTCCGACCTGTGGATCTCGACGTTTCCACGGGCGAATGCCCGATCTTCTCCCAGAAACTCAGCCTGGTCGGCATCGACCAGGAACGGCTCCGTGCCCGGCCCGCCGGTCGGCAAAACCATGTGGGGCCTTCCGGTGGCAATCGTGCGGTTTCCCTGCAGCGGAGTGCGCATGAAGTCGACGCGGGGTCCTTCCAGGGTGGCACCGGACCGAAGGCGCTCCAGCCGCACATCGCCCACCGCGATGACACGGTCCGTCATCCCATAATAGGTCACCGTATCCGCGTCGAGAACCCGGGTCGTGTCCCGGTAGCGGACGCTCCCGATCATCAGGGCTTCAGCGCGGTGTTCCAGGTGGACAGCGCTATCTCCAGTCATGGTAGCATCGCCGCACTGACCGATGACCAGTCCACCCCCCAGATGCATCGCGTACTGCCCTTCGGAACCCGGGACCGCCAGCATGTTGCTTCTCGGCTGCCCCCCGGATCCGGAGGCCTGAACCACGCGGACCCTGAGCTGACAGCTTGGAGCGCCCTGGGCGCCGGCCGATTCCGGCAATGCCAGGACCGCCAGAATTGCCAACACGGCCCGGATACGCGGAAGGCTCATCGAGACGGAGCCCGTGGGTAGCAGCTGATGATCATTCAGGAGGCGCGCGCCGGGCGCCGGCAGGGTTTCCTTCCGAAACGAAGCTCGGATCGAGGCTCTGTACGTTCTCGAGTTCCGCATCGCTGACGAAACTCGCCCCCCTCATCTCCAGACCCGGCCGGTACAGCACGAAAGCCGTGTCCCCATAGAGCGAGTCCGCCGCCGCGGCGTACCGAAGCCTCTCGGTGACCAGACGCTTGGACCCCACGGCCTCGGTGACCTCGACCCCACCCCGGACTTCGACGTCACCCGTCTCGAACCAGTACTCACCCTCTTTGCCGGTCAGCACCCCCTCCTCGAGCCCCGTGCTGCCGTAGAAGGTGATCACCAGATTGCGCAACCGGAGCAGACCCTCCTCTTGGAAGCTGAAGGCCGTGTCGGCCACGAGGATGCCGTTTCGCACGCCGGCTCTGGTCAGGTTCATCTCCACCCCCACCAGCACCTGGTCGGCCTCGAGACCCAGCAAGGTCTCCGAAGCCAACGGCTTCTGGCTCTCCTCCTCACAGCCGCCCATCACCAGCAGGCAGAAGAGAGCGAGCGCCGCACCACCAGACGTGCCCCGGGAGGGCCAG
>JAMJQV010000132.1 GCA_023554435.1 Gemmatimonadota bacterium
AGGGCCCCGCCAAGACCGAATCCAACGCCGCCGCCGACTCCACCCATGATTCCGCCGAACCAGCCCGCGGCGAGTCCGGAGTAGCTCTGCTCGACACGGATCAGAGTCTGACCGTTCTGGGACGAGACCAGCACCTGCTGCTCGGTCAGGTTGGATCCTTCTTGCGAACTCCACGTCAGCGAGCGGCCGACAGCGCTCGCAGTCCCCCGGCCGGGCGTCGCGGCCACGATGGTCGGGACGAGCTCCTCGAGACGTCCAACGGGAATCTCCCCCTCGACCAGGCGTTGGATCGCCAGGGCCGTCGGCGCACCGGCCAGCCGGCTTCCCAGAGTCTCGGGCTGCTGCAGGTTCAGCTCGCTGGCCGCCTGGCGCAGCATGCCGGAATCGATGCCGGCTTCGGCAGCGATCTCCTCCAGCTCAACCATGGTGAGCCCCGTCGGATCGAGCGCGCTGGGCTCTGCACGCTGCATCTCGGTAGCCCGCCGCAGGATGAGGCCTACTTCCTCTTCGGAGTAGCGACGGGCCCCTGGCAGTTGCTCGTTCATGGTCCGCACAATCTAGCAGGCGGTGAGCCGGCTGCGACCCCACCTTCAGTTGGACTCATCGAACTCCCAAGAAGCCACGAAGTCCCGGGAGGGGGCCACCCCCGTGAGTCGGGCTCGAACCATTTCGATGGGCATGGTCCCTCCCTGAAGGATCGCGTCGTGGAACTCGCGCTCCGTCATTTGGCCTGATTCGACCAGCTCAGAATGTAGTGCCCGTATCTGCATGCCACCGATCATGTATGCGGCCTGGTACAGCGGCGAGTATGACCCGTTGAACGACCTCCTCACCTCGGCCGTGGCGCTGGCCCGCTCGTGCCCGACCCCGTCCACGAGAAAGTCGATCGCCTCGTCCGGGGTCATCTCCCCCAGGTGGAACTTGAGAGAGAAGATGATCCGGGCGGCGCGGTGCTTTCTCCAGAACAGCATGCCCATCCGGTCTTCGGCCGTGGCCGGGAAGCCCATGTCCCACAAGCGCATCTCCCAGTACAGGGCCCACCCCTCTCCCCAGAAGGGAGTGCCGAAGGCCCGGCGGTGCGGGTTGTACCGCCGCGTCATGAAGCCCTGCAGGTGGTGTCCCGGAATGAGCTCGTGATGCACCGTGGCTCGCGAGAAGTGGACGTTATTCGCCCGCATGCTCATCAACTTGTCCTCGTGGGCCATACCGTCCGTCGGGAACGAGACCTGGATCACCTCTCCCCCAAGGAAGAAGGGGGCGACCTTCTGCATCTCCGGCGACATCATCTCGAGCCGCCACACTTCTTCCGCGAGCGGAGGAATCGTCAGGAGGTCGCGCTCCTGCAGGAAGGCCACCGCCTCCCACGCGAGATCGCGCACCAGGTCCGGCTGTTCTCCCGGAGCCACGTGGAGCGTCTTGACGTGCTCCAGCGCGGCGTGCCAATCGTCACCAAAGCCCATGTCGCGGGACGCGCGCACCATCTCGGCCTCGCACCATGCGTATTCCCTCTCGCCGATCGCGATCAGTTCCTCTGGCGTATAGGCGATCATCTCGTGCTCGAGATCCGACCGCATGGCGTCCGCTCCAATCGGATCGCCCACGATCGGTTCTTCGCCTCCGGACCCGACGCCCACGAGACGTTCCCGGACGAAGACGACGTACCCGGCCAACGCAGAGTCGACCACCAAGTAGGGGGACTCCGCCCACCAGGTGAACAACGGATCGTAGCCGGCGTAGTGGCCGTACCAGTCCTCCAGATCGCGGCGGAGTGAGCCGACGGCCCGTGCGGCGCGGAGCGCCACGATCGGCGAGGGCACAGTCGCCTCTCCCTCCGTGGCGTCGAGCGAAGCCTCGAGGGCGGTTCGCAGGTGTTCGACCTCGTCGGCGAGATCCTGGAGCACGACGGACGCCTCGCGCGGATCGACGGGAGCGAGGTCTCGACGCGCTTCCTGCAGGGCCGCGATCGTGGAAATGAATGGCACGAGGCTCTGCAGCTCCGCCGCCAGCCGACCTTCACGCTCCAGCAGTTCGAGTTCGTAGCGCAATTCCGAGCGGAGGAGGACATGGTCGATGCGCCCCTCCAGCCCAAGCCCTTCCATGTCGAGCCCGTCCAGCTGCTGCAACCAACCTTCGTAGAATGCTCTCAATCGCTCGCGCCGGTCCGACGAGTACGCCACGTCCCATCGGCGCAGGAGGGCTTCGCGGTCCGCCGAATAGCGCCCGACGACTCCCACCAGGTCGCTCGTCTCCATCGCGACGATCGATCGCAGGTCCGGTGTGGCGTCCTGCTGGGCGGCAGCCGGCAGGGCGCCGGCCAGGAGCGCGGCGAAGAGAAGAACGGAGCCCGCGGTATGACGGATGCAGTCAGGATTCACGTGCGGTTTCCTCCAGAGTGGATTGAAGCGTCCCTGGGCCCGGCTTCCAACGCCCGGTTCGATCGACGGCGATACCGCCAGACCAGCCACGCCGTCACACCAAGGCCAAGGGCGGCCGCGTTGGCAGCAGTCACTGGACTGCCCAGAGCCCAGATCGCCGAACGCACCGCGCCCAGGACGAAGGAAGCAATGAGCACGACCTGCAGGCCGCGCCTCCAACCGGGCGACGCCGGGTCCGTTCGATACAGCCGGTAGAGAACCAGGGCGGTCGCGAGAAACACCATGACCTCGATCCATAGCGCGGTCTCGAACTCGAGGCCGAGTGCGAACCGGGCCCCGAGATCCAGGGCCGTTGCGGCCAGGATGACCCCAGCCCAGGCCAGGCTGCGCTTCACACTCCCCTCCCCGGCCGGGTCATCGCCATGGCTCGGCGGGCGACGTCCTCCGGCTGGTCGGCCGAGGCGTACTCGAGGACCTGCACGGCCGGGTTGCCACGGACCATGGCTGACAGGCGTCGCCCCGATTCCGGCCTGAACAACCCGACCACCGGCTTGCCCATCAGGGCCGCTCGCGCAACCTCGTAGCCCACACCGAGTGACGGGGTGGTCACCTCCGCGATCACGACATCCGCCTCCCGCAACCACTCGACGTCACGCGCGTAGATTTCCCTGTCGCCGGGGCCAGCCTCTCCGCCGTCCGAGAGGTCGGGGCTGCCGATGTGCTCGGTGAGGACCGAACCGTGGCTCGCCAGGGCCGCGATGAGAGCGGCATATCGTGGCGCATCGTCCCGCCCGCCGCTGATCGAGGCCGAAAAGTAGATCCTGGGCCGGACTCCGCCGGTCACTCGCTCTCCCCCCGCTCGAGGACCGGGGGATCGCCCGACTCGTCCTCTTCCTGCTCCTGCCTCGCGTGCGCCTCCTGAACGTGCTGCATGCCGGGATTGAAGATCGAATCGAGCTCCTGCGCGTGGTACATGGCGCCTCCGCGAACACCGCGAGTGCGGCGATAGAAGATCCGCCCCTGCGCCTCGAGCCCGAGGAGCAGCCGATCCAGCAGGAGCAAGACGACCGCTGCGATGGCGGTCCAGGCCAACCACTTCAACACCAGGCCTCCCCGGTCAACAACTGGCGATAGCGTTCGGCGCGAAGTGTGAAGCTACGACGTGACCAGTCGGAGAGCGATCCACAGTAGCGGCAACGAAGACACTCCGATGGCGATCCAATCCCAGCCGCCCGGACGACCGGTTTGCGGACGGCTGATGATCAGCAATCCGACCCCTACGAACAGGGCGCTCAGGGCCACCGGCAGGAGGAGCAACGGAGCCGCCGCCCAGGCGCCCCATCCGTCGTAGCGGTCGACGACACTGCGCGCGTAGAGCCAAGCTACCGCGGGCACCCAGCACGCGAACCGAAAGTGCTTCACCGTAGACCCTCGTCCCTGGACTCCGCCCCCCAACCGACCTTGAATGCGGGGACCGCGTACCGATCGAAGAAGCGCCACATGCGCCGGGTGTGTCCGCGCTCACGGGCCCGCAGCGACGAAGTGGCTACGATCACCAGGTCCAGTCGCGGTACGACCACGATGAACTGACCGCCGTATCCCCAGGCGAAGTACGCCCGCTCGCCACCCCAGCGACGCATCCACCACAGATACCCGTATCCGTGCCCGTTCCAGGGCGAAGATCCTGTCGGCTGCCAGGAAGCGGTGATCCAGTCCTCCGGCACCAGCTGCTGGTCCTCGAAGCGGCCTCCGTTCGCATACAACTGGCCGAACTTCAGCATGTCGCGCGGCCGCAGCGACATGTTGTTGCCTCCGAGGTACCGGCCCTGTGGATCCCGATCCCATTCACCGAGACCAATCCCCAGGGGACGGAACAACTCATCGAGCATGTAGCGGCGCAGGCTCTTACCGGAGCGCCGTGTGAGGATCACGGACAGGAGGTGGGTGTTTCCCGTCGAGTACTCGTGGCAGTCGCCGGGGTCACAGACCATGGGGCGGCGCAATTGGTCATACGCCCAGTCCGGTGATGCCACCCACGCACCGTAGTTGCCGAACGATGCGGTCTCGATGCCGGTTCGCATGCTCAGGATGTGTCGCAACTCGATCTCGGTCTTCCGCGGATCGAGCGAGCCTCTCTGGGCCAGGATCTCGTAGTAGTCCGGGAGAAGTTCGGTCAGCGGCTGGTCCACACCGTCAAGGAGGCCGTCCCTCAGGGCGATGCCTACCATCGGCGACAGCAGCGTCTTCGAGACCGACTTGACGTTGATCGTCTGAGATGGGCGCAGGCCCCGGTAGTAATTCTCCACCAGCACGCTGTCCCGCCGGGCCACGATCAGGCTGGTGAGGGCGGTCATGCCCTCGGCTTGTGAGAGCATGCGCTCCATGCGATCGGCATGGAACAGGGGAGGCGGCGGCGGACCGACCCGGGACTCGGTCAGAGAATCCGCCGACGTGTTCTCAAGGCTGGCCGGCTGGCCCGAAGCTGTCCCCTGCCCATGCAGCGGCCGGACCACCGACAACAGGAACGCTGCCAGTACGACCGTCGTGGCGGACAGGACTCGGCTCAGTTCGGACACTCGCATGACCTGAAGCTAAACGGAGAACCCGGGTGAGTTCCGTCGGATGCGTCGGGTGTCACTCTGATCCGGCGGCAGGATCCTCCTGGGTAAGGCCTTCGTCTTCCGGTTCGACGACCGTCACAGCGGGGGTCGCGCGGCGGTGCACTCGGAGCTCGAACACATCAGGCCGGGAGTAGTTGCCGGCCACGTCGATCTGCCAGCGCGGCCCGACCAGCTGGTCGGGCCTGACTTCCGCGTAGAGGATCGTCTCCTCCTGATCCCCAGGACCCGCCACGACTTTTCCATCCGGATCAACGATGACGGTTCCTCCCGGATTCAGCCATCCTTCCATGGCTCCGAGGTACTTCTCCTTGAAAGCATAGCGATCGGGGATGTCGTCCATGTGAAACGCCTGGCAACTGCCGAGCACGAACACGCGCCCCTCCTTGGCCACGTGCCGCATCGTGGAGAGCCACGGCTCGCCCCGGTCCCACGTGGGAGCCGCATGGAGCTGCGCGCCCCACGCGGTGAGCGCATACCGGGCCAGTGGCATGTAGTTCTCCCAGCAGATGAGTCCTCCCAGGCGCCCGAAAGGAAGCTCGTAGACCTCGAGGTCGCTGCCGTCTCCCCGCCCCCACACGAGCTTTTCTGCGGTGGTCGGCACCAGCTTCCGGTGCCGGCCCAGGACAGAACCGTCCGGCCCGATATACAGGAGTGTGTTGAACAGCGTGGAATCGCTGGCCTCCGAGTTGCGCTCGTTCACCCCTATGGCCACGGTGATATCGCACTCCGCGGCGACGGACCCGATTACCTCGGTCGCGGGACCCGGGATCGAAACCGAGTTCGCGTGAAGCTCGGTGTACAGCTCGCGAAGGGGGTGCGTATGTCCGCCCGGAATGAACCAGACCCACATCGGATAGCCGGGCAGAAAAGCCTCCGGCAATACGACGAGCCGAGCCCCTTCGCCGGCCGCCTCCCGAATCAGGCCACATGCCTTGTCGAGAGAAGCCTCGAGATCGAGGAATACCGAACTCGCCTGCACCGCCGCTATTCGAAAAGGACTCTTCTGGTCCACTCTGTCTCCTCAGCCCACCCTAGAAGAACTGGTCAATCAGGATCGGATTGCCGTCCGGATCGAGGAATGCGATATGCGCGGGGCCGCTCGTGCTCTCGTCGGCCTCCTCCGTGAGTTCGATACCATCGCTCTTCAGCGACCGCTGGATCTCTCTCACGTCGGTGAACTCGCTGAGTTGCTCCATGTCCGGCCCCGCGAGCCCGGGGTTGAAGGTCAGGATGTTCCTGTCGAACATGCCCTGGAACAGGCCGATGACCGTGCCCTGGTTCACCAGGATCAGGTAGTTGTGTTCCTCGGCCCCGCCGGTCACTTCGAAGCCCAGCTTCTCGTAGAAGGCCCTGGACACCGCGAGGTCTTTCACGGTCAGGCTGACGGAAAACGCACCCAGATCCATGAGCTACTCACCCTTCCCCGAGATCGCCTTGCTGCGCTCGATCGACTGCAGAACCAGGTACTTCTCACCGAACCGGTCCAGGTTGTCTATCTCCTGGTCGTACTGGTCGTAGTGGCGCTCCTCGTCCGCGACCAGCTCCTCGAAGATCTTGCGGGTGGCGGCATCGTTGTTCTGCGACGCCAGGTTGGCCCACTCGTTGTACTCCTGGACGCTCTCTTCTTCCATCTTTCGCGCCATCACGAGCATTTCCCGCACGTCCGTGATCTTCTCCACCTCCTGGGCCGGCTTCATCTCCACGTCGCCTCCGAGGAACAGGATCCGCTCGGCTGCCACCTCGACGTGCAGCATTTCGTCGATCGATGTCTTCTTGAACAGGCCCGCCAGGAGGTCGTACCCCTGATCGTCGCAATGGAAGTGGAAGTACATATACTGGTGGATCGCCGACAACTCGTCCGCCACGACTCCATTCAGCAGCTCGATGCTCTTCTCACGCATAGCTCCCTCGGTTGTTTAGGTTATCCGGTGTGTCTCTCGAACCGGCGCCGCGCCCGGTTTCGCGCCTTCTCGGCCTCCGCCTCCCGGTTCCGCGCGGGGGCGTGGGTCACCAGTGAGTCGAGAAGGTCCTGGACTGCCGCGGCAACCTCGTCCACGGCCCGATCGAACGACACCTGGTTGGCCCGGGACGGCTTCGCGTACCCGCTCAGCTTGCGCACGAACTGTAGCGAAGCCGCCTGAACTTCTTCGCTCGATGCCGGCGGGTCGAAATTAAATAGTGGTCTTATGTTACGACACATAACCTAACCTGCTTGCTTACGTATTCTCAATCTGCCGTGCGCTTCAGCACGGACAGCACTTCGCTGGAATGCACGACCGCGGCAAACTCCTCGTGCAGGTTGGCCAGCGAGACCGCGTGAACGAGTTCCGCAGGGTGGAGGACGCCGTCGGGTCCGGCTCGATCAAACGTGGCGGTCGCATCCTCCACCACGAGGGTCGTGAACCCCAGATTCCCGGCCATGCGGGCCGTCGTCGAGACACAGTGATTGGTGGTCAGGCCCACCACGACGAGGGACTCGATCCCTGACGACCGCAGGTGCTCCTCCAGCCCGGTGCCGATGAAGGCGCTGTTGACGCTCTTCTGAAACAGCGGCTCCCCTTCCCTGGGCTCAGCCTCGGGCTTGATCTCCACGCCAGGCTGCTCCGGGCCGAGCGCCGAACCGGGCTCGACCGAGACGTGCTGCGCGTGGACCACGGGCCAATCAGCCGCCCGCCAGGCCTCGAGGAGGCTGGCGATGACGCTCTCCGCTTCCGGGTTGTTGCGACGGCCCCAGCCCGGGGTGTCAAAGCCCTTCTGCACGTCAATCACCAGCAGCGCTGCGCCATGCGGTACCATGATCAATCTTTCTCGAAGGTCGCTGATTCGTCCTCGCCGCCCCGCCCGTACAGCAGGCGGACCACACCGTTCTCCCAGGCCGTGACGTCCCGCAGCTCCAGATCACCCGCTGGGAATGGCGCTGGAAAGAGTGGAACCCCAGTCCCGAGCCAGACCGGCATCACGAACACCTCGTACTCGTCGACCGATCCCAGGCGCTCGAACTCTCGAATGGTCTGCCCGCCGCCGATCAGCCAGCAGTCGCCTTCGAGGCCCCGCTCCGCGAGGTGAGCGGAGAGTTCCTCCGGCGTCCCGCTCCAGGCAAACGTGCGCTCGGGCATGCCGTCGATCGGGGCACGGCTGAGAACGTAGACATCGTGATCTGGATAAGGCCAATCCCCGAAGTCCAACACCTGCTCATAGGTGATCCGACCCATGACAGCGCACGAGATCTCGCGGATGAAAGACTCGTAGCCGTAGTCCGCATCGAAGAACGGCTCCAGCCAGTCTACCGCCCCGTCCGGGGTCGCGATGTAGCCATCGAGGCTCATCGCGATATAGACGCGAAAGCGCACGGATCAGTGGAACTGGGGGTGCCCGCCCTCGGGAGCGATCACCTCACCGTAGTTGGCCTCGTATTTCTGCATGTTGTCGACGAGGGCGGAGAGGACGCGCTTCATGTGCCCCGGGCTCACCATCACTCGGGAAACCAGCTGAGTGCCGTTGGGCGCGCTGAGAAGGAAATCCAGGATGAACTCTTCCCTAGTGTGCGTGACCAGCATGTTGTTGCTGTA
>JAMJQV010000014.1 GCA_023554435.1 Gemmatimonadota bacterium
CGTTGCAGATGCCGATCGCCCGGGCGCCGCAGCGCTGGGCCTCGCGCATCGCCGCGAGTGTGTCGAGGGTTTCGCCCGACTGGCTGATGACGATGACGAGGGTTCCCTCGTCGACGACGGGCCCCCGATAGCGGAACTCCGACGCGTACTCCACCTCGACGGGGATGCGAGCGAGCTCCTCGATCATGTACTCGCCGACGATCGCCGCATGCCAGCTGGTTCCGCATGCCGTAATCACGATGCGCTCGACGTTCTCGAGCACGTCTTCGAGCGGCAGCAGGCCCCCGAGCTTGGCGGTCCCCTCCTCTTCCAGCAGGCGACCCCGCATGGCGTCGCGGATGGTGTCCGGCTGTTCGAAGATCTCCTTGAGCATGAAGTGCTCGTAACCGCCGCGCTCGATCTGGCCGAGATCCCAGTCCACTCGACTCGCCTCACGGCTCACCCGGCGCGGGGCCTCTCCGTTGCCCGACTCCGAGATGTCCAGCAGAGAGTGTCCATCCGCCGTCAGCACGGCCATCTCTCCGTCGTTCAAATAGATGACCTGCCGGGTGTGCCGCACCACGGCCGCGACGTCGGAGGCGGCGAACATCTCGCGCTCGCCATTCTCGCCGATTCCGATGAGAAGCGGCGAGCCCATCCTGGCGACCACGATTTTCCCGGGTTCGTCGGCGTGAATCACGGCGATCCCGTAGGCGCCCTCCACGTGAGACAGGGCCCCTGCCACCGCGTCCTCGAGATTACCCTCGAACAGTTCTTCGATCAGGTGACACAGGACTTCCGTGTCGGTCTCGGAACGGAACTCGTGCCCCAGCTCCTGGAGCTTGATTCGCAGGACGTCGTGATTCTCGATGATGCCGTTGTGGACGAGGGCGACGCGGTCCGAGCCGTCGGTGTGGGGATGGGCATTGACCGTGGTCGGTGCCCCGTGCGTGGCCCATCTCGTGTGGCCGATGCCATGTGAACCCACCAGGGGGCTCTCCGCGAGCCGCCCTTCCAGTTCCGCGATCTTGCCCGCTGCCTTCCGAACATCGAGCGAGCCGTCGTGAATCGTCGCGATTCCCGCCGAGTCATATCCACGATACTCCAGGCGTCGCAGTCCCTCCAGGATCAGGGGCTGCGCCTCCCGTTGTCCGACGTATCCTACGATTCCGCACATTCGGTCAGTTCGCTCCCGCGTTCACGCTCCCGGCGGCCAGCGCGACGAGGTGCTCTGCACGTTCCGGGCTCGGGGCTTCCGCGATGAGGCGGAGGATAGGCTCCGTGCCGGAAGGTCGTACGTGAAGCCACTCGCGAGCGTCCGGCCATTCCAGCCGGAGCCCGTCTTCTGTGTTCTCGTCCGCGCCGGCTGGAACGCCGGCTCGCATGTCGCGATAGATGTCCTCCGGGTCGACATCGCCCCGGGCGACTTTACGCTTCACCATGTGGTAGCGGGTGCGCGTTGCGAGGATGTCGTCCAGGCTCTCCTCCCTCTCCGCCAGCAGGTTCAGCACGAGCGCCGCGGCGACCGCCGCGTCACGGGTCAGGTTGAGATCCGGAAGCATGACGCCCCCGTTCCCTTCGCCCCCCACGACCGCGTCCACCTCGACCATCTTCCGCGCCACCCGGGCTTCACCGACGGGTGCCCTGTGGAAGGGCGCTCCCGCTCGCTCGGCCACCTCTTCAATGGACCGGCTGGACGAGAGATTCGTCACAACGGCGCCCGATCGACGTCCGAGCACGTACTCAGCGGCGAGCGCCAGGGTCCAATCCTCTCCCACCGGTTCACCCGCGCCGTCCACCAGGGCGAGCCGGTCACCATCGGGGTCCACGGCCATGCCGATCTCTGCCCCGGAGGAGCGGACCAGCCTCGAGAGCTCTCCGAGATTGGCCGGGATCGGCTCCGGGTCCCGGGGAAACAGCCCGTCCGTAGCCAGCCCGATTCCCTCCACCTGGCAGCCGAGACGTCTCAGGAGTTCCGGAACCACGACTCCGCCCGCCCCATGCACACAATCCAGGGCAACGACGGGCGCGCGGCGGCGAATCGCCTCGACGTCCAGCAGGGGTAGCGAGAGGACCCGGTCGATATGGTGCTCCGCCACACCTTCAAGCGTTCCGCCACTGCCCAGCCCGTTCCAGTCGGCCAGTTCCGCACCCTCTTCGAACAGCCGCTGCACGGCCAGCCCGGTCTCGGGACTCACGAACATCCCGTTGCCCGCGGCCAGCTTCAGGCCGTTCCACTCGACCGGATTGTGCGAGGCGGTGAGCACCAGGCCACCCACGGCCCGCTCGTCGTCCCGCACGGCGAGAAGCAGGGTCGGCGTGGGTGCGATCCCGGCAAGGCGCACGGCGACGCCCGCGGATCGCAAACCCGCTGCAGCTGCTGCAGAAAGGAGATCGCCGGAGGTTCTCGAGTCGCGGCCCACGATCACGTAGGCGGCGGGGTCGTCGGCCGCGCCGATGGTCTTCAGATGACGACCGAACGCGGCTCCGTAACGCACCGCGACCTCCGGGGTCATCGTGGAACCCACGATCCCCCGTATCCCCGAGGCCGATACGATGAATGGACCTGTCCGTGTCACATCGGTTTCCTTCCAG
>JAMJQV010000133.1 GCA_023554435.1 Gemmatimonadota bacterium
GCCGCCTCCCGGCTTCGCGCCGCGGCCTCGGCCAGATCGTCCCCGAGTCCCGTCACGCCGACGACCCTGCCGCCGGCCGTGACCAGCTGACCGTCGTCGATCGCGGTGCCGGCGTGGTATACGTGCACCTGGTCGGATTCCAGGTCGGCCGGGACTTCCATCGGCACGCCCTTCGGGTAGGAGCCGGGATACCCGCCGCTCACCACCACGGTGACCAGGGCCGCTCCGCTGGTCGTCTCGGCCGTCCAGCCGGAGATGCTTTCGCCGCGCGCGACCGCCGCCATCGGCTCGGCCAGGCCTGCGCCCGAGAGGGGGAGGACGACCTGGGCTTCGGGATCTCCCAGGCGGCAGTTGAACTCCACCACCTTCGGGCCGTCGGGAGTAAGCATCAGGCCCGCGTACAGGAAGCCGCGGTACGGATAGCCTCTCTCGGCCATGCCCTGCAGGATCGGGTCGGCCACCTCGAGGCGGGCCCGCTCCACCAGCTCGGCCGTTCCATCGGCAACCGGGGCGTAGGCTCCCATGCCCCCCGTGTTGGGTCCGCGGTCTCCCTCGAACCTCCGCTTGTGATCGCGCGAGGGGGCCAGCGGCACGGCGTTCTCTCCGTCCGACAGGAAGAAGACCGACAGCTCCTCTCCCGGCATGAACTCTTCAACCACCACTTCGTGGCCCGCTTCGCCGAATCGGTCCTCGACCATCATCTCGCGCAGCGCCTCCAGGGCGTCCGCCAGAGATTCGGCCACGACGGCGCCCTTGCCAGCCGCCAGTCCGGAGGCCTTCACGACGATCGGAGGCTCGATGCCGGATACGAAGTCCGCGGCCCGGTCGTAGTCCGTGAAGATCTCGAACCCCGCCGTGGCGACTCCGCAGTCACGCATCAGCTCTTTGGAGAAGACCTTGGAAGACTCGAGACGGGCGGCCTGCCGCGAGGGCCCGAACAGGGGAAGCCCGCGGGCCTCGAACACCTCGGCGATTCCGTCCGCCAGGGGCTGCTCGGGCCCGACCACCGTCACGTCGATCGCGCGGTCGGCGGCGAAGTCTGCCAACCCCGCGAGGTCGGAGACGGAGAGGGGGACGTTCTGCCCCGGACCGGCCGTGCCCGGGTTTCCTGGCGCCACGTAGATCGAGGCCCCGGGATCGTCATGCCTCAGCCTCGCGGCGATGGCATGCTCCCGGCCCCCGCTTCCGACGATCAGTATGTTCATGGCCACAGGATGACACCGGGTACGGCGGGCCGCCAGATGCCAGAAGGGGCGCGGCCACTGGCCACGCCCCTTCCCCTGCTGATCAGGGCATCCACGACGTCGTCTTCCGACGTCGGGAACCGCCCGCGGACCCCGCTCAGTCGGCCTTGCCGCGCTTCCAGGCGTCCGTGAAGCGGGTCTTGAGCTTGTCCACCGCGGCGTCGACCTCGTCGAAGATCTCCTGGGCCGCATCGGTGTAGCCCTTCGCTGCCTCGGCCAGGTCCTCGCGGTAGGGCTTCAGGTCATCGTCCGACCGCCGCGGATACTCCCCGGTCATGATCTTGTCGTACGCGCCGGAGTCGATCCAGTCGCGGAGCTCCGCCACCCGAACCACGGAGAACGGGTGTGTGGCCCCGATCACGTTCAGGACCTTGTACACGGAATCCAGGAGGTCGCCGCCTTCACGATACTCCTCGGACTGCGCGATGAACTCGTCGAGGTCCAGGGTCTCTCCCCGAGTGCCCCCGGCCAGCTTCATCAGGCTGCTCATCACGATCTCCTTGTCCTGCACGGCGAGCAGGGCCGCACGATCGCAGGACAGCTCGGACTTCCGGTACCACTCCAGAAGGGCCCACAGGATCGGCAGGAGTGCCAGGCCCGCGATCGGATAGCGGAACATCGCCAGCCGCATGATCAGGAGGAGGAGCGTGCGGTACAGCACGTGACCCGAGAGGATGTGGCCGACCTCGTGCGCGACGACCGCCTCGACCTCATCGCGATCCAGGACCTCGAGCATGGACGAGTTGAGCACGATGAACGGGTCGCTCATCCCGACAGCGCCCGCATTCACGAGAGGCGTCTGCGAGACGTAGACCTCGGGAATCTCCTTCAGGTCCATGATCTCGCACACCCGTAGCGTGCGCTCGTAGATCCATGGATACTGCTTCTCGGAAACGCGTACGGCGTTGGCCTTGAACGCCAGCCGGATGGCGCGCTCTCCGAACATCCCGAAGATCTTGCGCAGCGCGAGGTCGAAGCCGGGAATCTTGCGCAGGGCATTCAGCGCGGCGCGATCCGCCGGGTGCTCCCATGCCTGGGGGCTGATCTCGGTCAGGATCCGGCGCTGAAACCCGCCGGAATCGGAAGAGCTGACAGCGCCGCCCTCTTCCTGGCCTTCGTCGTTCTGATTGCCGTTCTCGTCCATGATATCACTCCATCCGCATCGGGTTTGGTTCGATCCTCAGTCTCCGGTACGCGATCCGAGTCAGCGCGGTTTCACCCTCACCTCGCGCCCGGGCGCACCCGGGAAGCGGGTCACGACACGGCAGCGAGCGCCCGCTCGAGATCGGCCACCAGGTCGTCGACGTCCTCCACGCCGACCGACAAACGCACCAGGCCGTCGGTCAGGCCCATGGCCCTCTTCCGTTCCGCGGGTACCGAGGCGTGCGTCATCCGAGAAGGAACGGAGATCAGGCTTTCGACCCCCCCCAGGCTCTCGGCCAGCGCGAACAGCCGGGTCGAGGAAGCTACGGCCTCCGCCCGCTCGGCCGAGACCATGTCGATCGTGATCATGCCCCCGAAGTCACTCATCTGGCGCGAGGCAAGCTCGTGCTGAGGGTGCGAGGAAAGGCCCGGGTACAGCACTCGTGCTACGGCCGCGTGCCCATCGAGGTAGGTCGCGATCGTGCGCGCGTTCTCGCAGTGAGCCCGCATCCTCAGGTGAAGCGTCTTCGTGGCCCGGAGGACGAGCCAGCAATCGAGCGGCCCGGGGACGCCGCCGGTGGCCATCTGCTGGTACCGGAGGCGCTCGTTCTGGTCGTCGGAGCGGGCGATGACGGCCCCGCCGACCACGTCGCTGTGTCCGTTCAGGTACTTGGTGGTGGAATGAACCACGAGGTCGGCGCCCAGCTCCAGCGGCCGCTGCAGCGCCGGGGTGGCGAACGTGTTGTCCACGACCAGCAGGGCGTCCGCCTCGCGGGCAATCTCCGCTCCGGCGGCGAGATCCGTGAGCTGCATCAGCGGATTGGTGGGAGTCTCCAGGTAGACCATGCGGGTCGAGGGCTGGATAGCGGCGCGCAGCTTGTCGAGATCCGAGGTGTCCACGTAGTCGAACTGGAGTCCGTAACGCTCCCAGAACCGGAACAGACGCTCGCTTCCCCCATACAGGTTGTCCCCGCACACCACGTGGTCGCCGGACGAGAGATTGGCCTTGAGAATCGCTTCAATGGCCGCGAGCCCCGAGGCGAAAGCCAGTCCGTGCTCGCCGCCTTCGAGCGATGCGAGGTTCCCCTCCAGTGCCGTGCGGGTCGGGTTGGTGACCCGGGCGTACTCGTGTCCCTGGCGCGGCCGAGCGACTCCGTCCTGCACATATGTCGACGTCAGGAAGAGCGGCGTCATGATCGCGCCCGTAGCTACGTCGGGCGCCTGGCCAGCGTGCACCGCCCTCGTGCCGAACCCGTCTCCTTCACCTGCCATTCAGAGCCTCCGTGGGGTTGCCGGGATACCGGGACGCAGGAAGATACGGGGCCGGTCCGCGGGCGGCGAACCCGGGATGATCGGCCGATGAGCGGCGGGCCCACATACCGAACATGGACATGATCGATGGCGTTCCCGGCCGAGCGGCCCACAAGCTGTACTGTCACTTCGTGTGGCCCACGCTGGGCCGGATTCCCCTCGTGTCGGCCGAGGTGTCCGCCGTGGTCGAGCGTCACGTGATCACGCTGTGTCGGCGGCTCGACGCCGAGCCGATTTGCGTGCGAGCGTTCTCGGATCGCGTTCACCTGCTTCTCAGGCTCAAACCCGGGCATTCACCCGGGGTCCTGGTGTCGAGGATCAAGAGCGGCACCGAAGCTGCCCTGCTGGCCTCCGGGCACGGGGTCCGTTGGGGTCGCGGGTATGCGGCCGCCACCGTATCGGGAAGCGAGGTCAGGGCCGTGCGGCGGAGGGTGCACCGGTTGGTGGACGGGCCCATTCCCGCCGACACCGTCCGACCGGAGCCACATCCCTCACGGCGATCGAGGAGGTCGATCCGCCGCCCCACGAGTAGCGTTGACGGTCCCTATCCCACCCGGTAACCTTGGGCGGCAGTCCAGCTGCGGCCCACCCTTTGCACGCGTTGTGAGTCGGTGCGAGCCGAAACACGACGGCGGATACCCCTACAGACAGGGCGCTGGAAGGAAACCGATGTGACACGGACAGGTCCATTCATCGTATCGGCCTCGGGGATACGGGGGATCGTGGGTTCCACGATGACCCCGGAGGTCGCGGTGCGTTACGGAGCCGCGTTCGGTCGTCATCTGAAGACCATCGG
>JAMJQV010000134.1 GCA_023554435.1 Gemmatimonadota bacterium
ATCTTCGAGATCGGAGGCAGCACGCCGAAGGCATCGGCGGTGAGCATGATCAGATTCTCCGGATGCCCCGCCGTGCCCGTCTTTGAGGCGTTGGGGATACGGTCGATCGAATACGCCGCGCGCGTATTCTCGGTCAGGGTACTGTCATCGAGGTCCAGTTCTCTCGAATCCGGATCCAGCACGACGTTCTCCAGGATGGTGCCGAAGCGCCTCGTGGTGTCATAGATTTCCGGCTCCGCCTCTTCTGACAGCCGGATCACCTTGGCGTAACACCCGCCTTCGAAGTTGAACACGCCGCGGTCACTCCACCCGTGCTCATCATCACCGATGAGGGTGCGCGTGTGGTCGGCCGACAGCGTGGTCTTCCCCGTGCCCGAGAGACCGAAGAACACCGCCGAATCACCTTCCGGTCCCACGTTGGCCGAGCAGTGCATGGGGAGCACCTCCCGCGCGGGAAGGAGATAGTTCATGATCGTGAAGATCGACTTCTTGATCTCGCCCGCGTAGCTCGTGCCGCCGATCAGGACGAGTCTGTGGCCCAGGTCGACCAGGATGAACACCGTCGAGTCCGTGCCGTCCAATTCGGGCACGGCGTGGAACCCAGGCATCTGGAGCACGGTGAATTCGGGTACGAATTCCGGGAGGTCCTCGTTCGGGGCCATGATAAACATGTTCCGGGCGAACATGCTGTGCCACGCGTGCTCCGTGATGATCCGGATCGGCATCCGGTACTCGGCGTCGGCGCCGGCATAGCAGTCCTGGACGAAGATCCCGCGCCCCTGGATGTAGGCGGACATTCGGCGGTGAATCGCTTCGAAGTTCTCTCGAGAGAACTCCCGGTTGACGTCGCCCCACCAGACCTTGTCCTCGCTGCTTGGCTCCCGGACGACGAATTTGTCGCCAGCCGACCGGCCCGTGTGGTCTCCCGTGCGGACCACCAGCGGTCCACCCGCCAGCATGGCTTCGTTGTTTCGGATCGCGTGCTCGTAGAGGGCCGGAGCTGTGTAGTTCCAGCGAACGATATTCGCTGACCGAATACCGTGGTTGTCCACTCCGTAGCTGCTGATGTACGGCCCTATCTGTTGCATGCGAGCGCGCCTTCCTGAACTGGTGAGCCTCTGGCTCTTCCTGGTTGTACCTCGGCCCGTGCGGCCGACCCCGGCCGACCGATCACCCGGCCCGGGACGTCGGAGGAGACAAACATACGGCCTCGCGCCGTCTCGCTGAACCCCGGCTGGCAACGGCCGCCGAGCCGGGGTAAGTTGCCGCGCTGGATCTCACCGCAAACCGCGCCCGATCGAGGCTTGAGCCATGATCACACTGACGGGCAGTGACCTTTCGATAGACGAAGTCGTCGCCGTGGCGCGACGGGGCGAGAAGGTAGCTCCGCTCGACGCTCCGGTTCGCGACCGGATGAGTCAGAGCAACGAGTGGATAGAGGCCGCTGTCGCCAGAGGGGACCGGCCCATCTATGGAGTCAATACGGGCTTCGGACCGTTGGCGAGCGAACGCGTCAAGCCGGAGCAAGCCGGCCGCCTCTCACGCAACCTGATCCTGAACTGCTGTGCTGGCGTCGGACCTCCCCTGGCCGAAGACGTCGTCCGAGCCATGATGGTGATCCGGGCCAACACACTGGCGCGCGGGAATTCGGGTGTGCGACCGGAACTGGCCGATTCGTTCATACGGATGCTGAACAAGGGCGTCATACCTTACGTGCCCTCGAAGGGCTCGCTGGGCGCAAGCGGAGATCTGGCACCGCTGGCTCACATCGGTCTGGTCATCACACGGGACCCGGACGGCGACGGCGAGGATACCGGCAAGGCCTGGTTCGAAGGCGAGTTGCTGACGGGGGCCGAGGCCATGGAGAGGGCCGGCATTCCGAGGCTCGTCCCGCGCGCCAAAGAGGGGCTATCCCTGACGAACGGCACCACGTTCATGCTGAGCGCGGCCACTCTGGCTGCGCGCGACGCCCTCGATCTGCTCGACCATGCGGAGGCCGCCGCGGCTCTCAGCCTCGAGGCTCTGCGCGCCCGATCGAACTTCCTGCACCCGGCGCTTCATGACGCCAGCGGGCAGAAAGGCCAATCCGAGGTAGCGTGGAATCTGCGCCGGTTGCTCGAGGGGAGCAGTTTGCTGGACAGCGATCCGGACCGAGTGCAGGACGCCTACAGCCTCAGGTGCGTTCCTCAGGTCCACGGACCGATCCGGGACGCCGTCCGCTTCGTGACCGGCCGGGTCGACAGCCTCCTCAACGGGACGAGCGACAATCCGCTGGTGTTCATGGACCTTCCCGACGGAACGGGTCCGGACGTCGTGTCGGGCGGGAACTTCCATGGGCAGGGACTGGCCCTGTGGCTCGACTTGCTGGGGATCGCGGTCGCGGAAGTGGGCAGCATCAGCGAGCGGCGGACCTTCCGCCTTCTGACTCCGGACCTGTCCGAGGGCCTCCCATCGATGCTCGTAGCGCACCCCGGCCTGGACAGCGGTTTGATGGTGGCCCAGTACACGGCCGCGGCCCTGGTGTCGGACAACAAGACGCTGGCCCACCCGGACAGCGTGGACTCGATTCCGTCCAGCGCCAACCAGGAAGACCACGTCAGCATGGGCGCCAACGCCGCCCGGCACACGCTCGAGATCCTCGAGAACCTGCGTCACATCGTGGCGATCGAGCTGCTTTCGGCGGCCCAGGCCGTGGATCTTCGCGAGACCGGTCCCGACGGGCTGGCACCTCTCACCCGCACCGTTTACGACAAGATCAGGAGCCGTGTCAGGTTCCTAGAGCACGATCGGGCGCTGACGCCTGATATCGAGGCCATCGCGGACCTGGTGCGGTCCAACGCCGTACTGGCTGATGTACGGGAGCACTGAACCCCAACGCGAGAAGCTGGAACCACGAAAGGCTGTTCGACGATGACGACCTGGAATGACGAAGACATAGCCGCATTTCTCAAGGTAGTGGACGCGGAGGACGATCAGACGGGTGGCGGAACGGCGGCAGCGGTCGCCGGCGCCATGGCAGCCGGCCTGGCCGGGATGGTTGCCCGCCTCTCGGTTGGCAGGGACGGGATGGAGCCCGACCCGTACTACCATGAGATCGACGCCGAGGCCCAGGTGCTCACGGGGGCGCTGCTGCGCGGCGGACGAGAGGACTCCGAGGCCTTCGGGGCCGTGATGCGGGCGTTCACCCTTCCGAAGTGCACGGACGCGGAAGTCGCTGCCCGTTCCGCGGCGATCCAGGAGGGCATGGTGGGCGCGGCGAAGGTCCCACTTCAGAACGCCGAACGCTGCGCGAGCGTGATCGACCTGGTGTCTCGATTGCGCGGCCGATCCAACCGTAACGCGGCTTCCGATCTCGAGGTCGCGGGAGCGCTCGCACGGACCGCGCTCGTGGGGTGCCTCGCCAACGTCGCCATCAATGTCGAGAGCATCAAGGACCCGAACACTGCCCACGCGCTGACGACCAGGGCTGCCGAGCTGCGCGAGGGGCTGGAGATAGCGGAGGAATCCAATGGCTAAGGTCCTGATGTGCAAGGCGAACATCAGCGAGGGCCGGCGCAAGGAAGTCCTGGAGGGAGTGGCCAACGCGGTGCGGGCGGTGGCGGGAGTGACCCTCGCCGACTGGTCTGGCGATCCGGACCACAACCGGGCGGTGTACACTCTTCTCGGATCGCCCGAGGCGGTTCTCGAGGGGGCCAAAGCGCTGACCGAGTCGGCCCTCGAAAACATCGACATGTCGACGCACGAGGGCGAGCATCCGCGAATGGGCGCCGTGGACGTGGTGCCCTTCATCCCCCTCCGCGAGATGGAGTCGGATGAGGCGGTGGGAGTGGCGCGGGAGTATGGAGCCTGGCTCGGGGCCAGGGGCGTCCCGGTATTCTACTACGAGTATGCGGCGACACGGCCTGAGCGTGAGAGTCTTCCCAAGATTCGGAAGGGTCAGTACGAGGCGCTGCCGGAGAAGCTGCAGGATCCCGCCTGGGAGCCCGACGAGGGCCCGGCCGAGTTCAATCCGCGAAGCGGGGCCACGGTGACCGGAGCCCGGTTTCCGCTGGTGGCCTTCAACGTGAATCTGAAGACCGACGATCTCGAGATCGCTCAGACGATCGCCCGCGCCGTGCGACACATCAACGGCGGATACCGGTTCGTGCGCGGCATGGGGTTCGCTCTCGAGGACAAGGGCATGGTCCAGGTGTCCATGAACCTGGTGAACTACGAGAAGACACCGATCCACCGGGTGCTCGAGACCATTCGCTCCGAAGCTTCCCGCTACGGTGTCCAGATCGCTGGAACGGAACTCATCGGATCCGTGCCTCTCGGTGCTCTCGAGGAGGTGGTCCGCTTCTATCTGCAGACGCACGATTTCGCGATCGACCAGATCGTCGAAACGGCACTGCTGGACTGACCTGCGATGTCGTCCGCCTCCCCGCCCGAGCAGCCACCAGCCGAGTTGCTGGTCGTCGGCGCATCCGAGGTTCTCACCTGCGGCCGCATGGCGGACGCCTCGGGTGCGGAGGGCGATCGCATTCCGGGCGGGTGCGTTGCAGCAGGAGACGGGAAGATCCTGGCAGTGGGCCCCGAATCCCAATTGCGTGAGAGATACGACTGCTCGTCCGCAACCGTGGTCGAGGCGAAGGGTGGGGCCGTGGCTCCCGGGTTCGTCGATGCCCACACGCACCTGGTGTTCGGCGGCTCACGCGTGCGCGAGTACGCGGCCCGGCTCACACGCTCGCGGCCAGAGGTCGAGGAGTTGGGGATCGAGACCGGGATCATGGCGACGGTGGCCATGACCCGCTCTGAAGACGAGGAGACGCTTTACGCCGCGGCGGCATCACGCCTGGATGAGCTGCTGGCCCACGGAACTACGACCGCCGAGAGCAAGAGCGGGTATGGGCTCGACGTGTTCTCGGAAATCAAGTTGCTCCGGGTGAACCGGCGCCTGGACGACTCGCACCCGATCGACATCGTGAGCACCTTCATGGGGGCGCACGATTTCCCGAGGGAGTTGGAACGCGAGGCGTACATCGACCAGGTCATCGATGAGATGATCCCGCGGGTGGCTGCGGAGGACCTCGCTGGCTTCTGCGACGTGTTCTGCGACGAGGGCTACTACACGGTCGAGCAGACCCGGAGGATTCTCGAGGCAGGGATCGCATCGGGTATGGCGCCGAAGATCCACGCCGACCAGTACTCGGACATGGGCGGGGCCGGACTCGCTGCCGAACTGGCCGTCGTTTCCGCCGATCATCTCAACTTCACCGGGCCAGAGGGTCTGCGGGACATGGCGGAGGCGGGGGTGGTGGCCGTGCTCATGCCGCTCATCGACTTCGCGGTTCAGCACCCGAGGCCGATTCGGGCGCGGGACTGGATCGATGCCGGCCTGGAGATCGCACTCGGAACAGATCTGTGTCCGGGCGGTTACTCGGTCAGCATGCCTCTCGCGATCCAGTTCGCCTGCCGGTGGAACGGCCTGTCTCCCGAGGAGGCCCTCATGGCAGCGACAGCCGGAAGCGCCAGGGCCTGCCGGCTTTCGGATCGCGGGGCGATCGTTCCCGGCGCGGTCGCGGACCTGCAGGTGTGGGACGTGCCGTCGCTCGAAGACATGGTATACCGCATCGGACACAATCCCGTCCAAACGGTGATCAAGAACGGAAAGGTGGTGGCTTGATGGCGGAAGGCACCGGACCGAGGACAATTCGGGCCCCCAGGGGGCGTGAGATCAGCTGCAAGGGTTGGCTGCAGGAGGCGGCCCTCCGAATGCTGATGAACAACCTGGACCCCGAGGTCGCAGAGCGTCCGGAAGATCTCGTCGTATACGGGGGCCGCGGGCAGGCGGCCCGTGATTGGGAGAGCTTCGACGCGATCGTCCGAGCTCTCCGCGAACTGGATGATGATGAGACGCTTCTGGTGCAGTCCGGCAAGCCGGTGGGTGCGTTCTATACGCACAAAGACGCTCCAAGAGTGTTGATCGCCAATTCCAACCTCGTGCCCCACTGGGCCACGCAGGAGCACTTCGATGAGCTGGCGGCCAAGGGCCTGATCATGTTCGGTCAGATGACGGCGGGCAGCTGGATCTACATCGGCACGCAGGGGATTCTCCAGGGCACCTACGAGTCTCTCGGTGCTCTCGCCGCGCAGAAGGGCTGGGACGGTCTGAAGGGGAAAATCGTGCTGACCGGCGGACTCGGTGGAATGGGTGGCGCCCAGCCGCTGGCGGTCACCATGAACGAGGGGGTGGCCCTGGTCGTAGAAGTGGATCCCAGTCGGGCGCAGAGACGGTTGGAAACGCGATACGTCGATCGAGTCGTGGACAACACGGACGAAGCGATCGCCCTCTGCGAGGCCGCCCGCAAGGCCGGGGAAGCGTTCTCCGTCGGCCTGATCGGCAACTGCGCCGAGGTTCTGCCGGACCTGGTGCAGCGCGGTTTCGAGCCCGACGTGGTTACCGACCAGACGTCGGCGCACGACGTGCTGATGTACGTTCCGGTGGGCCTGAGCGTGGAGGAAGCGGAGGCCCTCCGGAAGAGAGATCCGCAGGAGTACGAGCGCCGCTCGATGCCGTCGATGGCCCGCCACGTGGAGGCCATGCTGGAGTTTCAGAGGCGGGGTGCCGAAGTGTTTGACTACGGCAACAACATCCGGCAGAGAGCGTTCGACGCCGGAGTGGAGGACGCTTTTGCGTTTCCCGGATTCGTCCCCGCCTACATTCGCCCGTTGTTCTGCGAGGGCAAGGGGCCGTTCCGCTGGGTGGCGCTGTCGGGTGACCCGGAAGACATCTACCGCACGGACGAAGCGGTGATGGAGCTGTTCCCGGACGACAAACACCTGCACCGCTGGCTGACCATGGCTCGCGAGAGGGTCGAATTCCAGGGCCTACCGTCCAGGATCTGCTGGTTGGGATACGGGGAGCGCGCCCGGGCCGGCCACCGGTTCAATCAGATGGTGGCCCGCGGCATCGTGAAGGCCCCGATCGTCATTGGCCGGGATCACCTGGACTCGGGCTCCGTAGCGAGCCCCAACCGGGAGACGGAGGCCATGAAGGACGGAACGGACGCGGTGTCCGACTGGCCGATCCTGAACGCCCTGGTCAATGCTGTCGGCGGGGCCACGTGGGTCAGCTTCCATCACGGAGGGGGTGTCGGGATCGGTTTCGCGCAGCACGCCGGCCAGGTGATCGTGGTCGACGGCACGGTGGCGGCCGAGCGGCGTCTGGAGCGCGTTCTCACGACGGATCCCGGGATGGGGGTCATTCGCCACGCGGATGCCGGCTACGAGGAGGCCATCCAGGTGGCCCGGGACCATGGCATCAAGATCCCGATGCTGGGCATCGGCTACGACTAGGGACGGTCCGTCGTCTCGTCCAGGTAGCGCCTGAGCGCCTCCCGGTCCTCCTGGGAGCCGAAGAGAGTGGCGCCGCTCAACAGGAGATCCGCGACCACGTCGTCGAGGTTCCTCAGCGCACGCTGCTCGGCTGAAGCACTGAGGTCCCCGATGAAGGGCCACAGCCGGTCCCGCACGTTGCGCGGCAGCACCTGCTCGAGGTACTCGAGAGCGAAGCTCTTCAGTTCCGGGTCGTTGAGGATGATGCCGTGGTAGGCTGCCCGCACCGTGTCGCGATCCAGGACCAGGCTCAGGAGCCGGAATGTATGCTCGAGGCTCAATTCTCCCCTCAGGCCCACCCGCCGTTCCACGAAGCCATCGTCGGCCTCGGCGTCCAATAGCCGCGCCAGCTCCCACACCGGCTTCTCGCGGCTGAGCTGAGCGTTCACAGCGGCCCAGACCTCAGACTCCCAGTCGCCGCTCGACATCGGCAGCGATTCCAGGCGCCTGTGATACAGCGCCAGGGCGACTCTGTAGCGAACCTCGAACCGCCCGGCCCCGAGCGCGTTGACCAGGGCTTGATCGGCGTCCGGGTGATCGATCAGCTCAAGCACCCGGGGTATCCGCCGACGGAGGACGAAATCGGCGGAATCGTCTCCGAGCACGGAACTCAGATACGGCACGGCCTCGACTCCGAACGCCGCCAGAGCCCGAACTGCGGGCCCCAACCACCCGTCACGGGCGAGCAGGGGCACGAGGTGGGGCAGGTCCTCGATCGACCACTCATGAGGGCCGATCAGAGCCCGCTCGATGAGAACGGGGTTGCCCGAGCGCAGCAGTTCGGATGGGGTGAGGGATTCTGGATCGGGCGCCGACGAATCCCTGTCGACTGGCGGCTGCTCTGGCGGCATGTCGAGGACGATGCCCGTCGTGGCCAACACGCGCGTGATGTCCAGCCGCGTCAGGGTCGCGCCCAGACGATCCGCACGGTCCAGGCCTGCCTCTTCCATCACCTCCGCATCGTTTCCGCTGTGTTCCAGTCGGTTCCTCAGGGTGACGAAGTACTGGGTGCCCATGGCGCGCGAGAGCACCAGGAGGGCCAGGGCGGCTCCCATCACGAACACGGAAAGAAACCGGGAAGGGAACTGTCCGAACGTCACCCACAGGAGGACGACAAGCGCTCCCAGCCCGTCGCCCGCGCTGTTTACCATGGAGTCGATGAATGCCTTGGCACGCCTCCGGAGCGCCGGAGACACCGGGATCCACAGGAGTTCCGCGACGGTGCGGTGCACCGACTTTCCGAGCGTGTTGTCGGCGCCCCGGACCAGGGTAGCCATCACGAGGCCTGGGACGATCAACATGCCGGCGGACCCGAACAGAAGGGCCAGGGGAAGCAGGGCAAGGCTCCAGGCCACTCCCGCACCGGCCAGGATTCGGCCGGCCACGAATACCTGGATGATGAACGCCAACCCGCCCGTCCAACCGCGGAAGGCGCCCATGAACGACGCGATCCGGGTGTTCACGGCCGTGACGGCTTCATCGCCCGCAAGGCCGGCGCGTGCCGCCTCCGCGGTAGCGGTGATCTGTATGGCTTCCTGGAGCTGCCAACTGACCACGTAGCTGGCGGCAGAGGTCAGCAGCACGATTCCCGCGATCAGTCGGAGGTGGCGGTTCGATGCGAGGGCGCGGACGCTCTCCAGCGCTCCGTCGCTGCGGGATGCGGGTCGGCGCCGGTCTCTCCCCAGCCTGTCCCGTGGCATCATATCCAGGGTGACCTGGGCCAGGAGTAGAAGGGCCACGAGCAGGGGGATCAGGTGTACGGGTCTGAACTCGAGGAGCAGAATCGAGAGGGACAGGCCGGTCACCAGCGTACCCATCGCTCCCCCGGCGCTGATCAGCCCGAACAACCGCTTGGCCTCGCGCACCGCGAACACATCCGACACGATGATCCAGAAGCCCGACGTCAGGAGCAGGGCCGCAACCGCGGTCAACAGGTAGAACAGCACTGCCGCGGCTCCCGGGTCGAGTATCGGCCCCGGCAGAATTACGAGCGAGTAGAGTAGTAATAGACCTCCGGAGACCAGCCCCACTACCGATCGCATCACGCCGTTCGGGTCCCTGCGGGCCATGAGGCGAGAGAAGACGGCCACGGCGGGAAGGCCCAGCAGCAGGCTGGCATAGAGGACGTAGGGAAGAGTGCTTGCGTCAAAGTCGCCGAGGTAGAAGGCTTCTCTCAGGGCCCCCGCGAGGACCGTGAATCCCATGACGAAGAAGGCGCCCAGGACGCTGAGCACGACGACCCGGAACTCGGCGGTCCGGATGTCCAGCCACTCCGTGAATCTCTCCAGTACCCCCATCAGCTGACTCTACGCCCAGGGGTCAAGCGGGCAGGCCCTCGTCGACCACGTGCTGCATGGCATCGACGAACCGGCCGATTTCCTCGGGAGTCGTATAGACGCTCGGGGAGACACGGATTCCCTGGAACTCGTCGTGCTTGATCGGCGTGACGATGATCCGGTGCTCCCGAAACAGCCAACTGGTCAGCTCACCCGGATCGACCCCGTCGATCTCGACGTTCGCGATCCCGCACGCCATGCCCGGCTTGAGGCTCGTATGCAACCGGACCCGGTCATTCTCCAGCAGTCGCGTGGCCCAGGAATCGCGCAAATAGGTCAGACGAGCCTCTTTGCGCTTGCCCCCGATCCCCTGATGGAAGGTCAGGGCTTCCGCGATCGCCAGGTAGGGCGCCGCCGGGTGCGTGCCGATTTCCTCGAACTTGCGGATGTTGTCGTTCATCGCTTCGGATGCGGCCATGAGGGGCCAGACATCGGCGATCTTGTCTTTGCGCACGTAGAGCAGGCCGGTGCCATGCGGCGCAAACAACCACTTGTGGAGGCTCACACAGTAGTTGTCGCATTCGAGATCCGAGATCTTGAAATCGAAGTGGGCCAGGGCGTGTGCCCCATCCACGAGAACGGGAATGTCATGCCGCCTCGCCATCGCGACCACCTCGCGCACCGGGAGGATCTGCCCTGTGAGGTTGATCATGTGGCACATCAGGATCAGGCGGGTGCGCGGCGTGATCTCCTGTTCGAACAGCCGAACAATCTCTGCCGGGTCCTCCGCGGGGACCGGGATCGAGAACTGCTTGAGGACGATTCCTTCGCGTCGCTCGCGCTGCTGGAAGGTCGTCAGCATGCGCGGGTAGTCCTGGTTGGTCGTCAGGACTTCGTCACCCGGGGCCAGGTCGTATCCGAGCTGAAGGGTCTGAAGGCTCTCGGATGCGTTGCGTGTGAAAGCGACCTCCTCGGCATCCACTCCCCACTCGCGTGCAATGCGTTCGCGGACGGCCTCGCGCTGTGGCTCGAGTATCCGCCACATGGTGTAGACGGGTGCCTCGTTGGAGTAGTCCAGGTGCCGCTTCATCGCCTCCTGGACGTAGCCCGGCGCGGGGCTCACTCCCCCATTGTTGAAGTTCACGAGAGAGCGATCCACCGTGAATGCTCGGGCCACTTCGGCCCAGAAGTCCTCATCCGCCGCGATCTCATCTGGCGCGCCGTCATGGAGGGCAAGCGCATCCAGGATCGTCGTCGTGTCGCTCAGGCGAGGAAGGGGGAGAGGGAGTCCAGCTGCTGCCGCGAATGAGGGGAGGCCGATGGCCCCGAGGAAACGCCGCCGCGAATACATGACATGGACCTCCAGAGATGTGCTGCCGGGCCCCGGGGGCGGGCCCGGCAGTGATGCAGCCTGCGAGCCTAGCGGTTCATTCCGCCCATTCCGGGCATCATCTGGGGCTCTTCGGGGATCGAGGACTCGGCGTCCGTGCCGAATCCCTTGAGCACGAGGAGGCCTCCCTCAGGGACCGTGCCCTGGACGATGCCGAACGGCACGTCCTCGCTGATCCAGGCCTCGGAGCCGTCTTCGTCGTTCATGAGGTGCACGGTGGAGAACGTGCCGGCCGGCACTTCGATGCTCTCGTTACCGATTACCGCGGACTCCGCGCACTTCTCCGCGAAGTCGGCCATCGGATTGTCGCCCATCTGCTGCTGCATCATGGACAGCATCTCGTTGGGCAGACGCATGGCCGGTTGACCGGCCATCTTCACGATCACGCCGGTCACATCCGCCGTCTCGAACGGCCAACCGGGCACGTCGAGCTGCACGATGACGGGACCCTGGTTCGTGACCGCGGAGAACTCGTACCACGTCTTGTCGGCCTCGTCGGGACGCTCGACGATCGCGAACCGCAGCGAACTCACCTCGTCGTTGGGGGCGCCCGACAGGTCGAACTCGGCCCAGTATCCGACCTCGGTGTCCACGACAGCGGCACAGGCAGCGGCCTGGTCCTGGGCAGCGAGCGGGGCGACGGCGACGACGAGCAGGGCCGCGGCCGCGAGGAAGACACGTCTCAGCATCCGATTCTCTCTTTTCTCAAGTTCCACGCAGCACGGAGATGTCCGATGACACGCGCCGCCCGCGTACCGGTTGAGCGCACAAGATGCCACCTCCGCGGCGGACCGCAAAGGGCAGCCCACGATCGGGAAGGGCCTACTCTCCGATGATCTTGATCAGGACGCGTTTGGGACGCCGTCCGTCGAACTCGCCGTAGAAGATCGTCTCCCACGGACCGAAGTCCAGCTTCCCGCCCGTGATGGCAACCACGACCTCACGTCCCATGATCTGCCGCTTGTGGTGTGCGTCGGCGTTGTCTTCGCCCGTACGATTGTGATGGTACCGGTCCGGGCTGGCGTCGAAGGGTGCGAGCTCCTCCAGCCACTTCCGATAGTCACGGTGCAGCCCCGACTCGTTGTCGTTGATGAACACGCTGGCGGTGATGTGCATTGCATTGACCAGGCAGAGCCCCTCCTGCACACGGCTCGCACGGACCTCATCCTCGACCTCGGCCGTGATGTTCACGAAGTCCATGCGCGCAGGTACGTGCATGGTCAGGTAACGGGTGTGCGATTTCATCGGGATGTCTCCGGTTCTTGAACGTCCGTGCCCTTGTACGGGGAAGCGCGCGCGGCCTATGTTTCACCGCGTCAGTCCGGAGTATTCTGCGCCGGCCGGTGGTGGGCAACACGTCCTGCCGGCCGCCCTCCCTGACCCAGGGCCAAGATGAGCCAGACGATTCAGTTGGTATGGAATGGTGACTTCCGCTTCAAGGGCACGGCCCGAGGAGGGGCGATCACCTCCATCGATGGCAATTCGACCGATGGGACGTCGCCAGTCGATCTCCTTCTGGAGTCCGTCGGCTCATGTGCCGCGATCGATGTCGTGGACATCCTCAAAAAGTCGCGGCAGGAAGTACTGGGAATGGCGGTCGAGGTCGAAGCCACGCGCCGGGAAGAGACGCCGCGCTACGTCAAACGGCTCGATTTTCGGTTCCGTATCAAGGGACCGGTGGATCAGAAGAAG
>JAMJQV010000135.1 GCA_023554435.1 Gemmatimonadota bacterium
GCCGGGGTGGACCGGAAACTGAGCGGGTCCGCCGCGCGGGCCGTGTTCGGAGCCGAACTCCGGCCTGGCCCCGAGTTCGCAGCGCGGCTGGACGCGGAAGACCCGCTGGCCGGGTTCCGAGCCCGCTTCGACCTTCCACGCTCCGGGGGCGACACGGCGGTGTACCTGGTGGGCAACTCGCTGGGGCCACTCCCCGTGGCGGCGCGCCAGGAACTGGAGCGGGAAATCGGCCGCTGGGCGACGCTGGGCGTGGACGGGTGGTTCGAAGAAGCTGCGCCCTGGTTCGATCTAGACGGACGCTTTCTCGACTCGCTGGCACGACTGGTGGGCGCCGGGCCGCGCGAGGTTGCCGTCATGAACGGTCTTACGGTGAACCTGCACCTCCTGCTCGCCAGCTTCTTCCGTCCCTCGGGTCAGAGGCGCCGCATCCTGATCGAGCGCCCGTGCTTCCCCAGCGATCGCTTCGTCGTCGAGACCCACCTGCGCTGGCACGGGCTCGATCCGGCAACCGACATCCTGGAGGTCGGTCCCGGCGGAGAGCACGACTTGATCGACGAGGCCGACATCGAGGCAGCCCTCGAGGCCGAAGGGGATGACGTGGCCCTGGTCCTCCTGGGCGGTGTGAACTTCCTCACCGGGCAGCTGCTCGACATGCCCCGGGTCGTGCGTGCGGCGAGGCGTTGCGGCGCCCTCGTCGGTTTCGACCTGGCCCACGCCGTGGGCAACGTCGAGCTCCGTCTGCACGACTGGGACGTCGACTTCGCCGCCTGGTGCCACTACAAGTACGTCAATGCGGGCCCGGGGGCGCCTGCCGGCGTCTTCGTGCACGAACGGCACGCCTCCGACCCCGAGGTCGTTCGGCTTGGAGGATGGTGGGGCAACGATCCTTCCACTCGCTTCCGAATGCAGCTCGATCCCGACTTCATCCCGCGCGCGGACGCCGCCGGATGGCAGCTCAGTTGTCCCGCCGTGCTGGCCATGGCCCCGCTGGGCCCCGCGCTCGCCCTGTTCGACGAAGCGGGCATGGACCGACTTCGCGCCAAGTCGATCCGGCTCACGTCCTACCTGGAGTGGCTCATCGCGGCCGGGTGTGGCGAGGCCGTCGAGCTCATGACGCCGAGTGATCCGGCCGGGCGTGGCAGCCAGCTGTCCCTCCGGGTGCGGGGTCAGGCAGAGCGGATCCAGGCTCGGCTTCAGGAGGTCGGCGTGGTGGGCGACTACCGCCAGCCGGATGTGTTGCGACTGGCCCCCGCCCCGCTCTTCAACACCTTCGGCGAGATGTGGCGGACGGCAAAATCGCTCCAATCCGCCGTTCGGGAGGCCCTTTGAAACCGCCCCGGCCCGTCCTGTACGACATCAGTCCGCCTCTCGGCCCTGAAACGGCCGTGTTCCCGGGCGATACGCCGCTCGCCCGCGAGATCGTGCTCGAACTGGCGCGTGGCGACACGGTTACCCTTTCCTCCCTGCGGTCCACGTGCCACCTGGGAGCTCACGTGGACGCTCCAAGTCACTACGATCCCGCGGGCGCCGCGATCGGCGACAGGCCGCTGGCCCCCTTTGTCGGGCCCTGCAGGGTGGTACGAGTGAAGGTGGCCCGAGGCGGCCTGGTCACCACAGCCACGGTGCGGGCTGCGCTGGCGGCGGAATCCGGACCGGGTGCCGACAGCCGGGTCGGCGTCGAACGCATCCTGTTCGCGACGGGTACGTACCCGGACCCGACCCGGTTCACGACGGACTTCGCCGCCCTGGCACCGGAGTTGGTGGACTGGCTCGCGGGCGAGGGAGTGACGCTGGTGGGAGTCGATACGCCGAGTATCGATCCGGCGGATTCCGCCGATCTACCGGCACACCAGGCCGTGCGCCGGCACGACCTGAACATCCTCGAAGGCGTAGTGCTCAGCCACGTGGAGCCGGGCCTGTACGAACTGATCGCCCTGCCGCTCCGCCTCACGGCGTTCGACGGAAGCCCGGTTCGGGCCGTGCTCCGTGCCCCGGGCGACCGTGAGGTCCGCCGAAGCTGAGGCCCCGGTGCCTCCCGCTACTGGGCCGCCGTTCGTCCCCCGTCGACCGGCAGGTTGACTCCGGTCACGTAGGAAGCGGCGGGTGATGCGAGGAATCCCACCGCCGCCGCGATCTCCGCTGGGTCCGCCAACCGCCGCAACGGAATCCCGGCCTGCCACCCCGCTTCCACTTGCTCGACCGACGTGCCGCCCGCCGTCGCGATCGACTCCGCCAGGTCCTCGAGGCGTGCCGTAGCCGTGTACCCGGGAAGAACGGTGTTCACCGTCACACCCAGCGGGCCGAGTTCGTGGGCCAGTGTGCGAGCCCAGTTGGCCACGGCGGCCCGGGTCGTGTTGGACACCCCCAGTCCGGAAATCGGGGCGATCACCGAGATGCTGGCGATGTTGATCACCCTTCCATAACCCGCGTCGCGCATTCCCGGCAGCATGGTCTGCAACAGGACCTGGCCGCAGCCCACGTGCGCCGCGAGGGCTCGCTGGAAGTCCTCCGGCGTGGCCTCGATCAGCGGGCCGTGGGGCGGGCCACCGGTGTTGTTCACCAGGATCTGGGCCGGGCCCGTTCGTTCGAGGTGCGCCGCCACGTTCCGGCGAACCTCCTCGACGTCGTTGAAGTCCGCCCGAACCCACGAATGTGCCTCGCCGTGCGGTGTGGCCAGGCTGGCGCTCACCTCACGCAGGGCCGCCTCGTTCCGCGCGACCAGCACCACGTCAGCCCCGCGCCCGGCCAGCTCCTCGGCGCAAGCCCGCCCGATCCCCTGGGTGCTCCCGCACACGACGGCCCGCTTCCCGCTCAGGTCTCCCATGCTATCTCGCCTCCCGAAGTCGGCTCGTCAGTCGTCCGTCCGGGTCATGCTGAACAGGGCGTCGAACATGTCTCCCGCACAATCGTCGTCCACCACCGCTTCGCCGATTGCCGAACCGCCACCTTCCGCTATGAGGCCGACTCCGCTGATCACACCGGTGCAGCCCCCGGCTCGCTCGTAATGCGACTCCCAGGTCAGCGTGTCGGCGACGATCGTTCCCTCCATATCACCGGTCACCGTCTCGGGGCCGTCGAGCTGGACCTTTCCGTAGATCAAGCCGCCAGGGGACGTGGCGATCTCCGCCGGACCCGCGTATACCGTGCCCAGTGCCTCGATTGACGTCTCGTAGATGCCCGTCATGTTGTACGGATAGCCCTGCTCTCCCGGCATGGGATTGCTGGAGCATGCCGCCATCACCAGCACCGCAAGACCTGCCAGGAGTGCCGCCTGCCTGTTCATGTTGACCTCCGATTGAGTAGTCTTCCGCTTATTCCAAGGTGAACCGCCGTTATCGCCTCATCGCTCAGGCGATCGAGAATTCAGCCGCTTCGATCGCCCGGTCTTCTTCGTCCGTGAGCTCCACTTCTGCCGACGCCACAGAATCCAGCACGTGAGCCTCGGTGCGCGCCCCCGGAATCACGATCACGTTCGGCGCGCGCCCCAACACCCAGGCCAGAACGACGGCGTGGGGCGATACTCCCCGCGACTGGGCGATCACCGACACCACCGGGTGATCAGGCAACTTGCGGTTCAGCCGGCCGCCACCGACCGGGCTGTACGCCAGAAAGCCCATGTCTTCGAGGGTCGTATACTCGACTACGCCGTCGTCGAGAGCCTCGCGGAAGAAGGGGCTGAGTCGATTCTGCACGCTCGTGACCGGCATGATCGCCGCCGCGCGCCTGATCTCGTCCACCGAGACGTTGGACAGGCCCATGGCCCTGATCTTTCCCTCCACGTGCAGGTCGGCGAGAGCGCCGACGCTGTCCTCGAGAGGTACTGCGGAGTCCGGTGCGTGCAACTGGTACAGGTCGATCGTATCGACCTCGAGGGCCGCGAGAGAAGCCTCGCAAGCCCTCTTCAGGTGCTCGGGCCTCGCGTCGCTCTCCCACCGGCCTCCCGGCCGCGTCAGCCCCCCCTTGGTCGCCACGACGATGCTGTCCGAGTCGCCGGACCACTCTTTCAGGGCACGCGCAACGAGACGCTCGTTGTGTCCGATGTCGTCGTCATCCAGGCAGTAGACATCCGCAGTGTCGATCAGGGTCACGCCCGCATCGAGAGCCGCGAGCACCACGCGGACGGACTCGGCTGCTCCGGGTCGCCCGGCGATGGAAATCGGCATGCCGCCGAAGCCAACGCAGGTGACGTTCGGGGCGCCACGGCCCAGTGATCTGATCTCCATCCCCTACCTCCCCATGATGTCTAGCATGCGCTCGATTCGGACTACCTTCACCCGCGGCCGCCCCTGGGCTTCGCCGGCTGCTCTCTCCGCCTCATCCAGCTTACGCCAGTCGTCGAACGTGACGAAGCGGACGCCGCGTGACTCGAGCAGCTCCGGTATCGATTCCGGCCCCGGATCCGAGGGCTCCATGTTCTCGCCGGCCGCGGCGTCCTCGAGCATGGCCTCTACGGTTTCGACCGCGTCGGGCTTGTTGGTGCCGATGATGCCCGTCGGACCCCGCTTGATCCACCCGGCCGCGTACTCTCCGGGCCTGGTTTGGCCGCCGGGCCCATCGGTGACCCGACCGCGAACGTTCGGGATCACGTGGTGTTCGTCGTCGAACGGTACGCCGGGGATCGGCACGCCTCGATACCCAACGGAACGCAGCACGAGGCCCGCCGGCAGCTCCTCGATCTCACCCGTGCCCTCGCTTTGAATGTATCCGCTCGGCGTCTCGACCAACCGGTTTCGCTCCACTCGGACGCCGGTCACCCGCCCGTCGGATCCCAGGATCTCCATGGGAGACGCGAGGAACCGGAGCACCAGGCCACGGTCCGCATCCGAGGCCGGCCGCCGGGTGAGTTCGCGCAGGATCTCCAGGTTCCGGGTGGCGACGCGGCTTCTCTTCGCCTCTGCGGCGCTCGCATCATCGAGATCCAGATCCATCGCGTTCAGTCGCACGTCGACGCCGTGCAGGCGGCCGAGCTCCTTCAGCTCCACGCTCGTGAACTTGCACTGCGCCGGCCCTCTGCGACCCAGCATCACGACCTCGCGGACGCGACTTCGGCGAAGCGCCTCCAGCGCATGGTCAGCGATGTCGGTCGTCGCCAGCACGTCGGGGTCCGTGACCAGGATGCGGGCCACGTCCACCGCCACGTTGCCGTTCCCCACCACGACCGCCCGCTCGTGCGACAGGTCGAATTCCCAGTCCGCAAAATCGGGGTGGCCGTTGTACCAGGCGACGAACTCGGTCGCGGGATGACTGCCCTGAAGGTCCTCACCTGGTATTCCGAGACGCCGGTCCGACTGCGCGCCGAAGGCGTAGACGACGTGGTCGTAGTGCCGACCCAGGTCCGCTCGATCCAGGTCCCTGCCCACCGTCACGTTGCCGAAGAAGCGGACGTTGGGTTCCGCCGCGACCCGATCGAACTTCGCGGTTACCTTCTTGATCGACGGGTGGTCGGGCGCAACGCCCTCCCGCACCAGCCCGTACGGCGTGGGGAGGCTGTCGAACATATCGATGGAGCAGACGAGGTCGCGCGCCTTGAGCAGAGCGTCGGCCGCGAAGAAGCCGGCGGGTCCTGCTCCAACGACGGCCACGCGGAGCGGACGATTCTGGGTCCCGATTGAGGTGCTCACCGGCGTAGACTATTCCGTTCGCGCCCGGGCCGTCAAACGAGAGGGGGCCCCACGCCCGGTGGAGCCCCCATTTCGCCCTTCCGACACGCTCGGCGGACCTAGAACGTCGAGGTCCAGCCGATCAGCAGAGTCCTTCGTGGCTGGGGCCGGAAGAACGTCGCGTTGGAGAACTCAGCGTACAGCGCATCCGTGAAGTTCTCGAGGCTGGCCGTGATGTAGTGCGACGTACGGCCAATCTGGGCGATCCGCACTCCCGCCCGGACATTGTGGACATTGAACGATGGCAGGACGTAACCGACGGCCGGCTGGGCGACCTGTGACTTGCAGGTATCGTTCGTGTCCTGACAGATCGTGCTCTCGCCCTGGAAGCGGAAGTCGTACGTGGCCCACCAGGCGCCGCTCGGCCTGCGGTAGGTCACATCTCCGTTCAGCCGCGTACGGTAGCTGTCCGCGATCGGGCTGTTCTCGTCCAGCACGTCTTCGGCATCGAGGAAGCTGAAGCTCGCCCCGAGTTGGAGTCCGAGCACCGGAGCGTACTGGCCACCCAGTTCGAAGCCCCGGTACAGCAGTTCACCGAAGTTCTGGTTCTGGTACACGTCCAGACCGTTGATGGCCGAGTCCGGCACGGCGGTGATCCGGATTCCGTTCCGAATGTCGTTCCGGAACACGAAAGCCTCGAATGACACGTTGCGGCGCGAGTACTTCACGCCGAGGTCTACGTTCAGGCTGGTCTCCGATTCGAGGCCCGTGTTCGGAATCAGGTAGCCCGATCCCTCTGGCGTCGGGCCGTTGAAGTAGAGCTCGATGATGTTCGGAGCCCGGAATCCACGCCCCACCGTCCCGACCAGGTTGAGGGACGGCAGCACCTCCCACAGCACGTTGGCCGACGCCACGACCGTCTGTGCGTTGTTCGTGATCCCCACGACCAGCGGATTGTCGAGGTTCTCGGTTTCCTTCGTCTCTGAGTGCACGTTCTGCCAGCGCAGACCGGTGATCAGAGACAGCTTGCTGTGAAGCTGGAAGTCGCCCTGGGCGAACACGCCGAACCGGTTATAGGTCGCGTTCGGCACGTTGGGCGTTTCGTCGACCTCCGGCGGGAACGGAGGCGCATCCGCTCCGGTGAAGGACGTCTCGGTCCGGTCCGTGTTCTTCGAATCGTCGAAGTAGAAGTCCAGGCCGTAGGTCAGCAGGTGCTTGCCGCCCAGGAGCTTGGCCGCCTCGGCCCGGGTTCCGACGCTCGAGATGTCGGTGTAGTTCTGACTGTTGATGGCCAGGGTAACGTCCTGGCCCGGACCAAAGACCCCCGGGATCCCGATGTTCTGCACCAGGTCCCGTTCGTTGTTCATGTAGAAGCCGCTGATGTCGAGTCGGTCCGCAATGCCCCAACTCAGGTCCTGCGCCCTGTACCCGGCGGTCAGCTTCCCGACCGTCTGGTCCGGATACTGGATGACGATCGACACGTCGTTCGGGGTGCCCAGGTCATCGTTGGACACGTAACCGAAGCCGGCATCCCTGGCGTTGTAGTACTCGCCCTTCACGAAGACGCTGTGGTCCAGGTTGAAGCTGTAGTCGAGTAGAAGACTGTAGTTCTGATCCTCTACGCCCGTATCGTTGACCTCGGTGTTGTCGCCGAGAGTAATGTCGCCAAAGCTGCCCGAAGGAGCGAAGTAGTTCTTGGCATTCCGATACGAAGCGCTCCCCCGGAAGCCAACCTTCCCGATTCGCCCGAACAGGTCCATGGTCGGGCGAAGCTGCTCACCCTCGTCACGGTACATGAACGTGACCCGACCGCCGTACATGTCGCCCCCACTCAGGGAAGGCACGTTCGAGGTGCGAAGATTGACGACGCCGCCGATGGCATCGGTCCCGTAGAGGACGGACGCGGGTCCGCGGACGACTTCGACCTGGGACACGTTGTTGACATCCACGATCGCCGGCAGCTCGCCGAAGTCCTGCTGCCTGCGCGCGTTGTTCAGGCGAAGACCGTCCTCGAGCAGCAAAATCCTCTGACCGCGCTGGCCCCGGATCGTGGGCCGTGTCTGGTTGGTGCCCACGCCGTTGACGTCGATGCCGGGAAGACCCTTGAGGATGTCCGACGCCGTGTTCGGCGTGACCATGCGTAGCGCCACCGTGTCCAGCACGGACACCGGTGCGGCGATGACGAACAGTTCCTTGGGATCCCGTGTGGCCGTGACCGCGATCGGCTGCATGATCACCGGCTCCGCGGTGGCGCTGTCCGGCTCGGCCTCGGGAGTTTCCTGCGCGAATGCTGATTTCGGAACGACGAGGAGGAATGCGAAGAGGAGTCCGAAGTATGCGACTCGGTGAAGACCTCCCGCCGTATCAGCGGGTGAATTAAACACGGTTACCTCCAGTAACGCCCTTGGGGGGGCCTGTTATCCCCGGCGGAGCAACCGAACGGTCACTCCACCGGGCTCAAAGGAGAGCGTGGGCATACGTTACCGGGGCGCCAGTGGGACGAAAACTCGCAATTCTACTGAAAAGTGGTCCGAAATTATACGGGTTGGGACAACTTGACCCCACGGCCGCCGGGAGGCGGCCGTTCCGGGGGGACCGACGGGGCGGAGTGGACTCTAGTAGGGAGCGGCGTCGTCGAGGAGTCCCGCATCCAGGGCGAATCGGGTCAACCCCGCGACGGTCCGGATGTCCAGCTTCCGCATCAGGCTCTCGCGATGACTCTCCACGGTCCGGCGACTGATTCCGAGATCCGCCGCGATCTGCTTGTTGCTCAGGCCGGCGGCAATTCCCTTCAGCACATCGAGTTCGCGCGCCGTGAGCACATCCACACCCGGCCCCTGCTGCTCGTCGTCTCCCCTGAGGCCGGCGGCGAGCCTGGCCGCAACCGCAGACGTGAAGAAGGAGCTGCCGGAGTTCACCGCTCGTACCGCGTCCCGCAGCTGCGAGGGGCCCGCCTCGTCTTTCAGCAGGTATCCCCTGGCACCCGCCCGTACCGCTCGCATGACGTACTCGACGTCGTCGTGCATGCTCAGGATGAGCACGTGTGTCGAGGCGAGCTCGGCCTGCAGCCGTGCGGTCACCTCGAAACCCGAGGCGTTGGGCATCGAGATGTCCACGACCGCCACATCAGGGCGATGCTCACGGGCGAGGGCCACGGCTTCCTCCCCGTCGGCGGCTTCCGCCACGACCTCGAAGTCGGGGTCTTCCTCGAGGACCCGGCGAATGCCTTCCCGCACCAGCGCGTGATCGTCGGCCAGCAGGATGCGGATCTTCTCGTCACTCATTCGGGCTTCTCCAGGTGGCCGGGCGTTCTCGACGCCGTTCCCGTCGCCGTTTCAGTATCGGCGAGCGGCGCCACGGGCAGGCGAATCACCAGTTGCGCCCCCCCATCGTCCGGATCCGACAGTTCAACCGTGCCCCCCAGGGGCGCAACCCGCTCCCGCATTCCAAGGACGCCCGTTCGCGAGCGAAGATGTTCCTCGGCGCTGCTCTCGCCCGTGAGGCCCTGGCCATCATCTTTCACGCTCAGCAGCAACTCGCCGTCGCGCTCGGCCAGGGTCACGGTCACGACCGAGGCGCCCGAATGCCGGGCCACGTTGGACAGGCCTTCCTGCATGGTGCGGAACAGGGCGAGCTCCGATTCGGGCGAAAGCGTGGGCAGACTGGCTGGAGCCGCCAGCTTCGTCTCGATGCCGGTCTTGGCTTCGAAGTCGTGCGCCAGAGCCAGCAGAGCCGGTCTCAGGCCAAGATCGTCGAGAAGTGAC
>JAMJQV010000136.1 GCA_023554435.1 Gemmatimonadota bacterium
CGGGCCGCAGCCGAGGGCATGAGTTCCGGCAGCTGCCAGGGCTACCTGGCGTCGATTACGTCCGCCGACGAGAACGCATTCATCCTCGGAGAGTTCGGTGGTGGGGTTCCGTCCAGCGGCGGGCCAGGCTATTGGATCGGCGGATTCCAGGATGCGGGCGCGAGCTCTGCTACGGAAGGCTGGATGTGGGTGTCCGGCGAGACGTTCGATTACTCGGACTGGGCGACCGGCCTGCCCGTCGGCACCGGCGGGCTCTTCCAGAGCGCCATCCGTTTCGCCTCCCCAATCGTCGTTTTCGGCGACCCCGAGGCGCCGAAGTGGGAAGACGTCCAGAGCTCGCTGACCTCTCCGGGCTACGTCGTGGAGTTCGAAGGGGACTGCACGGAGGAGGCGCTGATCGGTGTGGTGCTCAAGCTGAAGCAGGGTGAGGGCGCCCGGAACATCAACCTCAAGAGTCGCGGGAAGATCGCGGCGGCCGTCCTGTCCGTGGACGGCGAGTTCGACGCTACGACGATCGATCCCACGACCGTGACCCTGGGCGACGGTGCGGATCCCGATGCGCACGTGGCCGGCAACCCGCGCGGCAAGCTGATGGTGGCGTGGCCCGATCTGAACGAGGACGGACTGAACGATGCCCTGTTCCACTTCAACACGCAGGACCTGGTGGCGGCGGGGCTGACGGCCGCGACGACCGAGCTCGTGCTCCATGGCGAGACCACGGACGGTACCGAGTTCTCGGGAACGGACGCTGTAGCAGTGAAGTAAAGCCGGACCGGGGCGATCACCCTGCGGAGCGGTGCAAACCCCATGCGGGGAGGCGGATGTCCGCCTCCCCGTTTCCTTTTCCGATCACCTGGCGGGGGCCGACCGATCGTCGCGACCGCCGAGAATCCACCCGATACCGAAGGTGACCGCGGCGCCGAGAGGCGTGAGCCAGGTCCATGCGAGCGGAGTGAGCAGGTGGGCTCCGGCAGCGACCGCCAGGCCGACACCCATCGCCCCCAGCACCCCCGTCTCGCGGATGGAACGTCCCGCCACAGCCAGTCCGAACACGCCGAGCACGGGGCCAAAGGTAATCGACGTGATCGTGAGTCCCGCCTCCAGCACGGAGCCCCACGCGCGGGCCAGCACGGCGACGGCGGCCAAAGCAACGGCCCAACCCGCCGTGAGGACGCGCGAGGCCCGCAGCGCGGATTCGTCAGATTCCTCACGGCTTCGGCCGAAGTCGAAGGTCGACGCGGAAGCCAGTGAGCTCATGGAGGAGGACAGGGTGGACATGGCCGCCGCGAACACAGCCGCGATCACCAGGCCACCCAGGCCAGCCGGCAGCTCGGTCGCTATGAACCGGGCAAACACCTGGTCCGCCGATTCGAACGGCGTCGCCGGCGGGAACTCGGCATAGAAGGCGAACAGCAGGGATCCGATGAGCAGGAACAGCGCCATCTGCCCGAACACCAGGACGCCGCTCATTACCACGGCCTTCCTGGCGTCGGCCTCGGAACGGCAGGCCAGGAGCCGTTGGACGAACATCTGGTCCGTGCCGTGGGTCGCCATGGTGAGGAGCGCGCCACCCAGGATCCCGGCCCAGAACGTGTAGGGGCGCTCCCAGCTCCAGCCGAAGTCGAGCACCGTGAGTTTGCCGGCCGCCTCCAGGCCCGGCAGTGCTCCGGCCCAGCCTCCCGGGAGGGACTGCAACAGGATCCACGCCGCGATCGCCGCGCCGCCGACGTACACCACCAGCTGGACGGCATCGTTCCAGATCACGGCCCGCAGGCCACCCCGCATCGTGTAGTAGAGCGTGACTCCCGTGACCAGTAGGATCGCCACTGGAAGCGGCATCGGGAGCAGGGCCTGGAGTACCAGGGCCGTGGCGAAAAGGCGGACGCCATCCGCCAGCACCCGTGAGACGAGGAACACACCGGAGGAGAACCTCCGTACGCGGTCCCCGAACCGGTGCGCCAGCAGTTCGTACGCGGTGTGAATCCGGCCTTCGAAGTACGCCGGGACCAGCCACCATGCCACCAGGAGCCGACCCACTACGTAGCCGGCGGCTACCTGCAGGAAGCCCAGATTACCCGTGTAGGCGATCGCCGGGACGCCGACGAAGGTGAGGGTGGACGTCTCCGTGCCCACGATGGACAGAGATGCCGCGAGCCATGGTGTCCGGCGGCCGGCGAGGAAGTAGTCCTCAAGGTCGCGCTGTCCGCGTCCCAGACGACTGCCGAGCCAGATCGTACCGGCGAAGTACGCCAGGACCACGGCCCAGTCGATCATGACCTAGAGCCCAAGCCGGTATCCGAGGACGGTCGCCAGCACGTATCCGAGCCCGAACCCGAGTTCCGAGAAGCCGACCTCCTTCGCCTTGGCCGGGCGACGGTTCCGGGAGAGTCCCCGGAGCGCCCGAGCCAGCAGTACTGCCAGCGCCCCCACGGTCAGCCACGGTGCGAAGGCAGCCCGCCACAGCGCTACGCCAAGCACAACCGCCGCGAGATGGGAAAGAGCCGAGGGACGGCGGTCGATCGCATCTCCGCGTTCGAGCCGCAGCCTGGCTCTCACGTACAGGATCGACGGTACGGCCCGGGCCTGCAGAAGCAGCCACAGCACCCACGCTCCGGTCCACCCCCAGCCTCCGGCCAGGGCGATCGCCGGAGCGGAGGCGGCCAGGCCCATCGGAGCGGTGAGTTCGGGAAGCAGGCGGCGCGCCTTGTTCTGCACGTCGTAGGCCCCGTACACGGCGAGGAGCGGGCTCAACATCAGGAACGGGGCGAGAGGCCGCCAACCCGCCAGCGCCAGGGCGACGGCGAATCCGCCCAGGGCCAGGCCCGCATACAGGAGAGCGAAGCGTCGCGCGATCCGGAAGCGGGGGGAGAGGTCTAGCCGATGCCTGTTCCTCCAGTAGAGCTTCGCCGGATGTCGCATCAGAAAGGCGGCCAGCGTCGCGAGTCCGATCGCCAGGCCGGCCCACGAAGGCGCCAGTGCGAGTCCAAGCAGGATCGGCTCCGCCAGGAATCCCCACCCCCCGTGCTCGACGGGAAGTGCGATGGTTCGAAGGCGGACGGGCGGTGGGCTGCTCATGGCGCCGGAGGATAACACGAGTCTGCAGAAATATCTATCGACATGTTTGCTTCTGCACTGTCTGATATCTAATATATCAGAGATCAGGGCGACCAGCGCGAACCCCCCCTCGCGGCACGCCTGAACGGGAGCAGAACATTGGAAGGTCGGGACATTCTCCGACTCAAGTCCCTGCGCGAACTGGTGTACGAGCACCTGCACCAGGCGATCAACTCGGGGAATCTCGAGCCGGGGTCCTTCATCGACCAGAAGAAGTTGGCCGCGGAGCTTGGAATCAGCCGCCAGCCTCTACGAGACGCGCTGATCCAGCTCGAGCTGGAGGGGTTCGTAACGGTCCTCCCCCGACGCGGCGTCCAGGTACGTCGCCTCACCCTCGATGACATCCGGCATCTGTACCAGGTCATTGGCGCCCTCGAGAGCGACGTGCTGAAGCACGCTGCGGTTCGCATCGGCGAAGCCCAGACACGTGAGATGCGGACTCTCAACGAGGCCATGGTCGCTGCTATCGAGGCGGCGGACTTCGACGCCTATTACGACCTCAACCTGGCCTTTCACGATGTCTTCCTGAACACGTCGGACAATCCGCTGCTCCTCCGGACGGTCCGGATCTGCAAGCAGCGGCTGTACGATTTTCCGCGCGAGCGGAGGTTCCATCGGGAGTGGGAGATTTCTTCCACCGGGGAGCACGCGCACATCATCGACCTGATCGAACGTTTCCGGCATCACGAAGCGGCCGAGTACCTTCGCGACGAGCACTGGTCATTCGACGTGCAGCGTCCGTACATCACGGCCTACTACCACATGGACGCCTCGTGAGCCATCCCGCGCCCACGGGGCTGGTCTTCGACGTGCAGAGGTTCAACGTGCACGACGGGCCGGGGATTCGCACGACCGTCTTCCTCAAAGGCTGTCCACTGGCCTGTCGCTGGTGTCACAATCCGGAGGGGATGCGCACGGCTCCGGAGATCCTCGTCACACCGGACCGGTGCATCGCCTGCGCGGCATGCGTGGAAGCGTGTCCGTACGATCTGCCGTCGGGGATCGCGGGAGGATGGGCCGGGTCGAAGGACCTGTGCCGGGCCTGCGGGCTTTGTGCCGAGGCCTGCCCCACGGGAGCCCGGAGGCTCGCCGGCCAAGTGATGACCGTGCGGCAGCTGGCGGACGAGGTGACCCGCGACCAGGTGTTCTACGATCGCTCGGGGGGCGGCGTCACGTTCTCCGGGGGTGAGCCGCTGAGCCAGGCCGACTTCGTTCTCGCCTGCCTGCGGGATCTGAAGGAACGGGGGATCCACACGGCGGTGGACACCTGCGGGCTCGTCGATCGCGGTGCGCTGCTCGAGGCGGCTGCACTGGCTGACCTGTTCCTGTTCGACATCAAGCACGCGGACGATGCGTCCCACGCCGAATGGGCGGGGGCTCCGAACGACCGTATCCTCGCCAATCTCGAGGCTCTGGCCCGAGTGCACGACGCCATCTGGGTGCGTGTTCCGGTGGTCCCCGGTGTGAACGACGACGCCGCGAATCTACGCCGGACCGCGGCCCTCGCAGCGTCTCTTCCGGGCGTGCAACGAGTGAGTCTGCTGCCGTACCACGAACTGGGTGAGGACAAGAGAGAACGTGTGGGAGTGCCCGGGGCCTCGTTTGCGACGGATCCGCCCCCGCAGGACCGCATGCGTGACATTGCCACGATATTCGAGGAGGCGGGTCTCCTCACGGTTATTGGAGGATGAGGGAATGACGGATCGAACGAGACGCCTGCGCCAGGAGAGCCTCGACGCGGTACCCAGCATCTCGGCCGAGCGTGCACTGCTGCTCACGGCCTTCTACGAGGAGAATCTCGGGCGCCTGTCCACGCCAGTCCTGCGAGCGCGAGCCTTTCTGCACCTGTGTGAGCACAAGACGCTGCACCACGGCGACGGTGAGCTGATCGTGGGTGAGCGGGGTCCGGAGCCCAAGGCCGTGCCGACGTTCCCCGAGCTGACGTGTCATTCGGTCGAAGACCTGCGGATCCTCGATTCGAGGCCCAAGACCCGCTACTCGGTCTCGGAGACCGCGATCACCGAGTACGAGAGCACGGTGATCCCATTCTGGACCGGCCGCTCCCTTCGCGACCGCCTGTTCGAGGCGCTCCCGGACGAGTGGCACCAGGCCTACGAAGCCGGCGTGTTCACCGAGTTCATGGAGCAGCGGGCGCCGGGGCACACGGTGCTGGACGACAAGATCTACTCGAAGGGGCTGCTAGACTTCCAGGCCGATATCGACGTGGCGCAGGCCGGCCTCGACTTCGCCGAGGATCCAGAGGCGCAGGACAAGCGCGAGGCCCTGCACGCCATGCGGATTTCGTGCGACGCCCTGATCCGGTTCGCGGAGCGCCACGCGGATCTGGCGGATGAAAAAGCGCGCGCCGAGAGCGATCCCGCCGAGAGGGCGATCCTGGAGAGAATCGCCGCTACCTGCAGGCACGTCCCGGCGAACGCGCCGCGAGACTTCCAC
>JAMJQV010000137.1 GCA_023554435.1 Gemmatimonadota bacterium
TAGAGATTCTCGAGCAGACTCACGGGTCCTCTGGGGTCCGGTGCCCGGCCAGGCGCCCTTCCGATCCACTCCCGGAAGCTCTCGGGTCCCGGCCGTCCACGTGCTGATCATTATAGTACGCCTATCGTCCCTCCCAGGTACAGAACCGACTCGGGTCGACCCCGAAAAAGCGGATGGGACTCGCTGCACCGATCCGGAAGACGGTATCATTCTCACGGAATCGAACCCCGTGAGGAGCGCGTGCGCTACATAGGAAACAAGACGAAGCTCGTCCCGTTTCTCCTGGAGACGATCGGCGAGCTGGACCTGGCACCGGGGGTAGCCTGCGATCCGTTCGCCGGCACCGCGAGTGTCGGGCGCGCGCTCAAGACCGCGGGGTGGCGCGTACACTGCGGCGATCTCCTGGCGGCGTCCTACGCGTACCAGGTCGCACGGGTCGAGCTTGACCGGACCCCTCGCTATCCGGGAGCCCTGTCGGGGGGAAGCGCGAGTCGTAAGGCCCTCAGCTACGGAGCCGTTCTCCGTGTGCTCGAGGATCTGCCGCCAAAGGCCGGCTTCGTCACCGAGCACTACACTCCGGCCGGCGAAGACGGACGCGAGCATGGTCGCATGTACTTCACGCCGGAGAATGGCTCTGCGATCGATGCGATGCGGGAGAAGATCTCGGAATGGCGGCGGGAGGAACTGCTCGACCGAGCCCGTGCCCAGCTTCTGCTGGCCACCCTGATCCAGGCCGCGGACCGGGTCGCGAACACCACCGGCGTCTACGCTTCCTTCGTGAAGACCTGGCAGCCCAACGCCACGAGACGAATCCGCCTGAAGCCGTTGAGGCCCACCGTGCCCCCGGCCTCCTCGGCACTGGGGTGCACGGCGTTTTGTGGACGGGCAGAGACCTTGCTGGGGCAGGCGGGACCGCTGGACCTGCTGTACCTCGACCCCCCCTACAACGAGAGGCAATACCCGGGCTACTACCACTTGCCGGAGCTTCTCGCCCAGGGGTGGGAGCCGCCCCCGGAATTGCGGGGCAAGACGGGACTGATACCGGATGGCGACCTTCGCTCCGACTGGTGCCGCCGGGGCCGGTGTGAGGCGGCACTGCGCTCGATCCTGGAACTGGCCGATGCCAGGCACGTTCTGCTCAGCTACAACGACGAGGGACTGTTGCCGCGCGAGTGTATCGAGGATGCGTTTCGTGCATCCGGGGACCCGGACACCTTCCGCGTATTCACCCGAGGGTATCGACGGTATCGGAGCGACTCCGACGGCCCTGGCCGCCAGTACCGCGGGGACGCCGTGCGGGAACGGGTGTACTACGTGAGGAAGCCGTGACGCCCCCTCCGACGAGACGGGAAGGCACCAATGGGAGTCCGGAACGTATAGCCAGCATGACACGGAACCGCCTGCGCCATTCACTCTGCGCGACGAGCATCGCCGCCATGGCATTTCTCACGGCCTGTTCCCCGGGCTACGTGCTGCGTGCGGGCTGGGAGGAAGCGAAGATTCTCTCGGCTCGCAGACCGATCCACGAGATCGTCCACGACACGGCCGCGTCAGCCGAACTGCGAGGGAAGCTCAGGCTGGTGCAGGACGCCCGTGAGTATTCCGAACGGACCCTGGATCTGGTACCGGGAAACGCGTTTACGAGCTATGTCGAGCTGGAGCGTGACACGTTGCTCATGGTCGTCAACGCAGCGCACGAGTTCGAGCTTCGGTGGAAGACGTGGTGGTTTCCGATCGTCGGACGCATGCCCTACAAGGGCTACTTCGACTTCGACAAGGCCAGGCAGGAGGCCGCGAAGCTGGACGAACAGGGGTACGACACCTGGGTACGGCCCTCGAGTGCCTTCAGCACTCTCGGCTGGTTCCCCGACCCGTTGATGTCGACGACACTGCGGACCGACAGCGTCGGGATCGTGGAGACCGTGATCCACGAGATCACTCACAGCACGTTCTTCCCGAAGGGACAGGCCCGGTTCAACGAGAGCTTCGCCAACTTCGTGGGTCACCGCGGTGCCATTTCGTTCTTCTGTGACGGGATCGCAGACGAGGCGGCGTGCGAGACGGCCGAAGACCGCTGGCATGACATTCGGGTGTTCGGGCGGTTCTTCCACTCCGTGCTCGATCCGCTCGAGGCGTTGTACGGCTCGGGTCTGCCGCCCGACGAGATGCGGGCCGAGAAGGCGAGGGTACTCCGAGATGCCGCAGAGAGATTCGAAGAGGAAGTCCAGTCCGAGTTCCGATCCGGGCGGTACCGCGGACTGGATCCCGAGCGCGTCAACAATGCCTGGTTGCTGTCCCGGATGCTCTACTACACTCGCCTGGACGACATGGAAGACCTGTACCGAAAGTCTGGCAGCCTGACGTCGGCAGTCCGGGACCTGATCGAGGAGACCGGGAGCGGCGATCCCTGGGACGCCCTCGACCGGCTCCTCGCCCGGCCCGATACGGCATTCGAAGGTCGGCAGCCGGCTAGTGCGATCGAGACCGTGGCCCGCTAGGTTCGAGCGCCATGTACCAGAGCATCCTGATCGGCGTCGACTTCTCCGACACCTCGGTAGAGACCGTCCGGTGGGCCGTGTCACGCTTCCCCGACGCGGACATCGTCCTGTTTCATGCCATCGAGCGCCTCGGCGTTCCGGGTTACCTGACACGCGAACTCGGGCCGAAACTGGGCATGGTCCGGGAACGTGAACTCGACGCTCGGTCCAATCTCGAGGAGATCGCAGCGCAGTGCGGCATCGAAGCGCGGGTGGAAGTCCGGGCGGGTTGGACGCCGGAGGCCCTGGTTGCCGTGGCTGAGGAGATCAAGGCCGAACTCGTAGTGGTCGGGGCCCACCAGAAACGCATGTGGCCGTCGGACGAAGTCGGGAACACGTGTGTCGCCATCGTCCGCAAGGCCACCGTTCCCGTCCTGGTGTGGAGGCCGATTCGCCAGGAGAAGGACAAGACGATCCTCGCGGCACTCGACCTGAGGGACGGAAGCGCCCCGATCGCCGCCACCGGGGCGCGCTACGCATCGTACTTCGGCACGCGCCTCGTGTTGATGCACGCCATGCCCGGCACGCTGCAGGCGTACGTTCGAGCCGTCAGCTCCCCCACCAAAACGGACGAGACGATCCGGCTTCTCGAACAGCGCGCGCGGGATGAAGCCGTGGCAAGGGTTCCCGCCGAACTCCAGGAGGGGATTGAGATCCAGACCGCGATCGTGCGCGGCCGACCGATCGTGCACCACATCCTAAACGTGGCCGAGACCGAGGCGGTCGACCTGATCGTCATCGGCAAGTATCACGCTCCCGGACTCAAGGGCCGCGTGATCCTCGGTGGAATCACCCGGCAGATCATCCAGGGAGCGAACTGCTCCGTTCTCACCGTCCCGGTCTGACCGCGTGCCTTCGCCTGCTCCCCTTCAATGCCTGAGGTGCGGCAAGCCCGATCGGCAGCCCATCTCGCGACCGCCGTTCCCCAACGAGCTGGGCCAGAGGCTGGTCGCCGAGATCTGCTCGGAGTGCTGGGACGAGTGGAAGCAGCGGCAGATGCTCCTGATCAACCACTACGGACTGAACGTGCGCGATCCGCAGGCCCGCGAATTCCTGGTGACCAACCTGCGCGCCTTCCTGTTCGCCGAGGGGGACGACCAGGCAGAGATCGACCCGTCCCGCGAAGGAGACGTCAGCTGGTAACCACGAGGTTCAGCATCCGATCGGGCACGTAGATCGTCTTCCGGATGGCTCCCTCGCCGATGTGACGCTGCACCGACTCGTCCGCCAGCGCCGCGGCCTTCGCCGCCTTTTCACCCACCCCGCGCTCCAGCGAAATCGTCGCCCGTAGCTTGCCGTTCACCTGGACCGGAATCTCCACCATGTCCGTGGCGAGCTTCTCCGGATCGAATGTTGGCCAGGAAGCGTGGTCGAACAGGCTCGACTCTCCGCCAAGCTGCTCCCAGAGTTCCTCCGCGAGGTGCGGCGCGATGGGACCGAGCATGATCACCAGCGGCCGGATCTCGTCGAGCGTGGGCACCCGGCCGGAGGCCCGCAGCGTGTTCAGGAGCTCCATCAAAGCGGCGATCGCCGTGTTGAACGACAGGCTGGCGAAGTCGTCCGTGGCCTGGCTTATCGTCCGGTGGACGGCACGCTCCACGTCCGCGTCCGGGAAGCCGGTGGCTCCCTTCTCGACCGAGGCCTCCACGGCATCCGTCACACGGGAGAGGAACCGCTGGGGTCCAACGATTCCGCTGTCTCTGAAGTCACCACCCTCCTGGTACGGTCCGAGGAACATCAGGTACGTGCGGAAAATGTCGGCCCCGAACCGGTCGATGTACTCGTCCGGGTTGACGACGTTGCCCTTCGTCTTGGACATCTTCGCGCCCTCCCGGATGATCAAACCGTGCTTCCGGAAGCGCAGGTACGGCTCCTCGAACGGGACGTGCCCCAGGTCGTGCAACACCATGGTGATGAACCGCGAGTACAGGAGATGCAGCACGGCATGCTCTTCTCCACCGATGTACATGTCCACCGGCAACCAACGCTCCGTGCGGGCGGGATCGATCGGACGGTCGTCGAAATCCGTGCTCGGATAGCGCAGGAAGTACCACGAACTGTCGAGAAACGTGTCGGACACATCGGTTTCCCGACGCGCCTCACCTCCGCAGGAAGGACAGGTCGCCAGATAGAACGACTCGTCCTTGGCGAGCGGAGCGATTCCGTCGTCGCCCGGCTTGAAATTCTCCAGGTACGGCAACACGACCGGAAGATCCTCCACCGGTACCGGCACGGTCCCGCAGGCGTCGCAATACAGGATCGGGATCGGGGGGCCCCAGTAGCGCTGGCGCGAGATGCACCAATCGTGCAGGCGATAGTTCACCCTGGGTTCGGCCAGCCCCTGCTCTCCCAGCCACTCGACGATCCTCTCCGAACCCTCGTTTGCCAGGAGGCCGCTGAACTCACCGGAGTTGATGAGATGCTCGTCCTCGGAATGCTCCACGAAGGCTTCGTCTCCGAGATCCAGCTCGACGGATGAGGGGTCGGACAGTGCGGCGAACACCTCCGCCGGCACCACGACCGGCAGGATTGGCAGACCGAATTGACGGGCGAACTCGAAGTCCCTCTGGTCGTGCCCCGGAACGGCCATGATAGCGCCCGTTCCGTATTCCATCAGGACGTAGTCGGCGATCCACACCGGAACCTTGGCTCCGTTCACGGGATTGATCGCGTAGCCGCCGGTGAAGACCCCGGTCTTCTCGCGATCGGCCTCCATCCGTTCCAACTCGGAGCGGGCTGCCGCGACCATGCGGTAGGCATCGACGGCGTCTCGTTCGTCGGGTTCGGTGAGCGTGTCGACCAGCGGGTGCTCGGGTGCAAGCACCATGAACGTCGCTCCCCACAGCGTGTCCGGGCGGGTCGTGAACACCGTGATGTCCTCGCCGGCCTCGGTGGCGAACACC
>JAMJQV010000138.1 GCA_023554435.1 Gemmatimonadota bacterium
CCGATCCAGCAGGTCACCGCTTCCCTTCCCGCTGAGAGCGGAAACGGGAACGGGCTCGCCCAGCCCCAGGGCATGGAACTCGTGCTGAGCCATGGCGTCGGCGAGTTCGTCGACTTTGTTCACGGCCAGAACCACGGGGCGGCCTGATCTGCGGAGAAGATCGGCAACGTGCTGGTCGACCGGGTGAGGCCCGGCGCGCCCATCCGTGACCAGCACGATGGCTTGAGAACGCTCGATCGCAGCCAGTACCTGCTGCCGGACTTCGCGGTCGAGCGGGCGCTCGGGTACGTCACTGATTCCGCCGGTGTCGACGAGCAGGAAATCCCGTCCCGCCCACTCGGCCTCGGCGAACTGCCGGTCGCGAGTGACTCCGCTGCGCTCGGCTACGATGGCAATGCGACGCCCCAGGACTCGATTGAACAGCGTGGACTTGCCCACGTTGGGCCGACCCACGATGGCAACGGTCGGAAGGCCTACAGCGCCAGCAGGGTGTCCGTCACGTACTCCGATGGGTGTATCCTCAGCTGTGGGAAGTCCCGCCTCAACTCGGAGAGCGACACGTCGTCCAGGAACAGATCCTGGTCGTTCAGAGCCGTCGCGCTGAACAGAGCCAGGTCGAAATCGCGGTACGAATCAAGCGCACGCGCATAGTCGGCGCCAGAGAGCAGCCCGGCAGTCGTGACCATCGGACCGTACAGGGAGTTGTGAGCCGCCACGGTGGCGACCAGAGCGCCCGAGGAGGCGGCCACCTCTTCGGCCAGCTGTGACAGGTACGGCTCCATCGAAGTCCCCGTCGCGAGCACGACCTTCTTGCCGTGCAGGGACGGAAGGTCAGCGAGATCCGATCGCACGGCCGAGGAGAGAGCCGAGACGGCCCCCACCCCGTTTGCGACCAGTTCATGGTCATCGAAGTAGGCAGGGCCCGGGAGTTCACGGCCGGCCTGGAGGAACATCTCGTCGGCCGCATAGCACCAGGCGCGTCCCCGCTCCGCCAGGGCTCGTTCACGTATCGAGTCGATCGACTCGAGGGCTGCGGCGCATTCTTCCGGACTGAGCGCCCGGACGCCCCGATCCGAATTGAAATCCGTCAGGCCGACCGGCACGACCGAGAGGGACAGCACCTGTTGCTCTCGCGCGTACAGGTCGGCGATCGTTTCCTCGAGAATGGGTCCGTCGTTGATCTCCGGGCACAGCACCACCTGGGCGTGGACCTGGATGGAACCGGCCTGCAATCGGTCCAGGTGCTGTCCTATCAGCGCCGCCTTCGGATTGATGAGCATGCGAAGCCGGGCCGCGGGGTCGGTTGCATGAACGCTCACGTACAGCGGGCTGAGGCGCTGCTCGAAGATCCTCTCCCAGTCGTCCTCCCTGAGGTTGGTCAGGGTGACGTAGTGCCCGAACATGAAGGAAAGCCGGTAGTCGTCGTCCTTGACGTACAGGGGTTGCCTCAACCGGCTGGCTTTGGGGTTTCCCTTCACGAAGCAGAACGGACATGCGTTGGTGCAGCGACGCACCTTGTCCGGCTCGGGAATCAGACCGAGGGTCTCATCGGGGTGCTTCTCGATCTCGTAGACGACGGACTCACCGGAGGGAAGGCGCGTCTCCAGATGCACCTCCGCGTCGGCCTCGAAGAACAGCAGGTCCAGGGAATCCCTGAGCTCCTTACCGTTGATCGAGATCAACGCTGCGCCGGGAGGTATCTCCAGGTCGGCGCCGATCGAATCAAGCCTTACCCTCGCGACGCGGACCATTCGGTATTCCAGGGTGCAGGACGTGGGACTTCAAGTGGGCCCCGCGGAATATATCTGCGCGGAGCGGTGCCTCCAACTGACCGGAGGCCGGCGGCGAAGATGAAAAAACGGGCGGGAATCCGATGCCGGATCCCCGCCCGTCTGTCGACGCATCCGAACCTCAGTCGCCGGTCGATCCGCTTCCGGAGTACTGAAAGCCCGAGACGATCTCTTCCGTCTGAAACTGAAGGAGGAACGATGTCGCTTCTCCCTCCGGCGGAAGCGCAATCAACAGGTCCTCGCTGATGATCACGTCTCCAGTCTCGCCCAGCAGCTCGACCGGCACGGTGACTTCGAGGCCGGCGGCGGCGCTCTTGTTCATCACCTGACCCTCGACACTGTAGACGCCCTCGGAAACCGAGGCCAACTGGGATCGCAGGAATTCGAACTCCAGGGCGTCCCTGCGCTCGAGAACCGCGAGGGCCTCGTCGGCGCTCTGCATCTCGCGGTGCGCGTTGGCCAGGAGGTTGTAGTTGACCGACTCGTAGGGGTAGCGGCCAACCAGCTCACCCGCGATCGGAATGAGCTCTTCGTAGCGCTCGGCCTGATAGTACGTGTTCGCCAGGTTCTCCATGGTCTCCTTGTTGAGCGGATTCATCTCGTGAGCCCGCTCGAAGGCGATGGCTGCCTGGGCGAAGTCCTGGGCCCTGTAGAGCCCGATCCCCACCTGGGACCACTGCCTGAAACTCAGGTCGTCCCGCTGGAGGAGCTCCGCGAACAGCTGTTCAGCGCCCTCGGCATCCCCCGAGTCCATGAGCGCGACCGCGTAGTTCAACAGTCCAAGCACGTCGTCAGGATTGTCGCTGGCGTAGTCGGAGTAGATTGCGAGAGCCTCGTCCGCTCGCCCCTCCATCCTCAGCAACTCGGCCAGGTTGATGCTGGCGGCCCGGACCATGTCCGGCTCACCACCGACCTCGAGGGCTCGCTCGTACATCTCCATCGCCGTGGCGTTGTCGCCCTGCTGCTGATAGATGTTCGCGGCGTTGGTCAGGGAGCGGGAGTCCTCGTAGATCACGTTAGCCTGCAGGAAGCTCGCGAGTGCGGCGTCCTGGTCACCGGCACGTAGCGAGTTGATGCCCGAGTTGAACAGAGGTACCCATGCGTTGAACCGAAGCTCGCTGATCACGTCCGTGCATGCCGGATCCGAACCGTCGAGCTTGTTGAGCATCGAGTCGGCACCGGCATAGTCGCGTAGACCGAGGTATGCCAGGCCGGCCAGGAGGTAGGCCCGCGGCAGCGGATCCTCGTCCGTCAGAGCTGGCTCCAGCGTCCGGATCGCCCGCGCGTACCGGTCTTCCTTGGGCTGAGGATCGTCTCGCCGCGCCGCATAGCTGAGTTCGACGTCGGCGCCTCGCGTATGCTGGTTCCCCTTCTCGGCGCACTCCTGGGCCCATAAGATCGCCGGCAGACCAAAGACCGCGACGAGACCCGCTGCCACGCTGTACTTAAACGAATTTCTGAGCATAGTTACCTCAAGTGTCGTAATCGCAACGCACTGACGGCGCAAAGCGAGTTCCGCGTTCTTGCCCGTGTTCGAGTCGTGGCGCCGCCCCGCCCGGACGGCCCGGCAAGAAGTTCGGGGCCATCCTGCCACCCCGTGCCTGCGGGTGCAAGTCCCGCCTTCCCTTGTACGCTGAGCGCCCGGGCATGGTTCCGTCTGATCTGCGCACGCCTACCCGTCCGTTCCCGTCTTTCCGGAGAGTGCGGCGAGGATGCGCCTGGCCGTAGCGGGGCCGACTCCGGGCACTCGAGTCAGCTCTTCCAGGCTGGCCTTCCGGATCTCCGCGAGGCTCCCGAATTCCCGCAGAAGGTCCTTCTCACGAGTGGGACCCACGCCCGGCACCTCCGAGAGCCCGGATCGAAGGGTACGGCGCCTCCGCAGCTTCCGATTGTAGTCGACGGCGAATCGATGGGCTTCGTCCCGGGCATGCTGAAGCCAGCGCAGGCCCTGGTTCCGGCGATCGAGGACCAGGGGTTCACTCGATCCGGGCACGAACACCTCCTCGAGGCGCTTCGCGAGCGCCACCACCGGAATATCCGACACGCCGGCGCTTTCCATGGCGTGCCGCGCCGCGCCGAGTTGTCCCTTTCCTCCATCGATCACGACCAGGTCGGGAATCGTCTCGCCCTTCGTCACCCGGCGGACGAAGTACCGCCCCACGACTTCCTGCATCATGGAGAAGTCGTCGGTCTGGCCGTCGTTCGTCTCCCGAATCCGAAAGCGCCTGTACTCCTTCTTGCGTGGGACGCCGTCGCGCAGCCAGACGGAGCTGCCGACGGAGTCGCGCCCACCGAGGGTCGAGATGTCGAAACAGGCGATATCCCGAGGAGGAGACTCGAGGCCCAGGGCGGCGGCCAGCTCACGGGCGCCAGGTGGGACCGTGAGCTCACCCGTCCGGCCTGACTCGAGTTCCGTCCTTTCCGCCAGGATGTGCGCGGCATTGCCCTCGGCGAGCTCCAGAAGCCGGCGCTTGGTTCCCCGCTGTGGCACCCGGATGGCGAAGGCCCCCTCCCGGCGCTCGGCGAGCATGGATGCGATCAGCGCGCGATCCTCGAAGTCTGCCGGGACCAGCAACTCGGGTGGCAGTTCCTCTTGCCGCAGGTAGGCTCCCTTGATCGCGGCCGAGGTCAGCGCCGAGAGGTCGTCCGTTCCTTCGCCGACCTGGAGGAAGTGCACGTACCGGCCGAGGAGCTTACCCTCACGAACGCGCAGGAAGAGGGCACAAACGGCTTCCCCGCTTCTCGAGATGCCCAGGACGTCGCGGTCCCCGCCCCGGAAGTCGATGGACGTCTGTCGCTTCTCCATGGCCCCCAGACCACGAAGTATGTCACGAAGGCCCGCTGCGCGCTCGAATTCGAGGCCCTCGGCTGCTTCATCCATCTGCCGACGCACGTCTCGCTTGAGCCGGCCGGTTTGTCCGGACAGGATCTCCAGAATCTGGTCGATCATCTCGCGATAGTCGGCCTGTGACTGCCTGGCCACGCAGGGGGCGCGGCATCGGTCGATGAAGTAGTCCAGACAAGGTCGGTCCGGTGCCTCTCCCGGAAGATCATAGTGGCAGCTGCGTACCGAGTACATCTGCCGGATCATCCTCAGGGCCCGTCGCATGGCTCCGACGTCCGTAAACGGACCGAAGTAGCGCGAGCCATCGCGGACCAGGCGCCGGGTGACCAGGACCCTTGGAAACGGCTCGTGTACCGTCACTTTGACATAGGGAAAGGACTTGTCATCCCGCAACTGGATGTTGAACCTGGGGGCGTGCTCCTTGATCAGGTTCGACTCCAGCAGCAGCGCCTCGGCGGGTGACGCAACGACAAAGGTCTCCACCGATGCCGTGCGACGCGACAGTTCGCGAAGCTTGAAGGATCGATCCCCCGCAGCGCCGAAGTAGCTGCGCACCCGGCTTCGCAGCGACGTGGCCTTCCCTATGTACAGGATCTCTCCACCATCGGCGCGGAACATGTAGACGCCCGGTCGGTTCGGGAGCGTCTTCAGCTGTTCCTGCAAACGCTCAGCCGGCAACCTGCTGGCCCTCTTCAGGGAGGATGGTCGGGGGCCGCCTCGCGATCAGGAGATACGGCACCGCTCCTGCGGCGCCGATTGCCAGCAGCAGAGCGAGGTCGGAGAAGAAACCGCCGCCGGACCACAGCGGTGCCAGCCATGCGCGCACGGCGCTGCCGGCGATGCCTGCTGCTACGGCGCCCGCCGCGAGCCGGAGTGTCGCCCATGCCGACTTGCCATCGAAAAGGGCGCCGATTCGCCGGCCGAGCATGGTCCACAGAAGGAGGAGGTTGATCCAGGCCCCCGCCGCTCCGCCGAGCGCGATCCCCATCGCCGCGTAGGGTCGGTAAGGATCCGGCAGCCGGGCCCGCCCGAGGAGAGTGAGTAGAACGGCAATCCCGATGCCGCAGGTTACGGAAGCTGCGGCGAGCAACATGGGAGTGCGTGTGTCCTGCAAGGCGTGAAAGCCGCTGGCGAACAGCTTCAGAGAGCTCGAGGCCACCAGGCCGAGAGCGTACGTGCCCAGCACTGCCGCAACAAGGACCGTGCTTGCCTCCGTGAACGCGCGGCGCTCGTAGATCAGACGAATCACCAGGTCCCCGAACAGCAGGTAGAACACCGCCGCCGGAAGCACGAAGAACAGAATCTGAAAGAAGCCGTTGACGAGGCGGGGCTTGAGCCGGGCTGCTGTCGCGTCTCTCGACATATTGGGCAAGGACGCCGCAGCCACAGCGATCCCGAAAAGGCTGATCGGAAGGTAGATCAGCCTCTGCGAGTAGCCGAGCGCGGACATGGCACTTGTCCCGACGAGCGTGGCCAGGGCAATGTCGACCAGCGTCGAAACCTGGAAGATCCCCTGGCTCGAGATGACCGGCAGGGTGTTGCGGGCGACCCGACGGACGGGCTCCCAGCTCCAGGAGATCCTCGGACGCAGGGATCCCGTCAGCTTGCGGGCCGCCGGCACCTGTACCGCTACCTGCAGCAAGCTCCCCACCAGCGCGGACCAGGCCAGCGCGTGCGCCAACCTCTGGCTCCCGGCCGCCTGTGCGACGAACAGGCCGACGATCTGGGACACATTCCAGACGGTAGGAGCGACGAATGGGAGGAAGAACTTGCCATGGCTGTTGAGAACTCCCAGGAACCACGCCCCAACGATGAGAGCCCCGGACATCGGAAACAGGATTCTCACCAACTCCGTGGTGACCCGACGGGCGTCCTCTTCTGCTCCCACCATGACCACGCTCGTGATCCACGGAGCGAGGATCACCCCGAGGGCGCTCAGGAGCACCGCGGCGGTCAGCACGAGGCCCAGCACCGAAGAAGCCAGCCGGCCGGATTCCTCCGACGAGGCACCTTGCTTCTCCAGGGTCTCTGAATAGACCGGAACGAACGCCGCGGAGAGCGTGCCCTCTCCGAGAAGATTGCGAATGATGTTGGGGATCTTGATCGCCGCCCAGTAGGCGTCGGCAAGCAAGCCGGTACCAAGGAAGGCTGCCAATGCGGAATCTCGGGCGAGGCCCGTGATTCGACTGAGGAAGATCCCGGCTCCGACGGCCGTGGCCGGCCGGCGGCGAAACGGATTCAGCCGGCGTTCCGCGATCGGGACACCGGGGGACCCGTCAGTGGCAGGGGCCGCGTCACTCACCCGGCCCGAGGCGAGAAGCGTCGTCGCCGCCGGTTCCCTCTACCAACCGGCGCACGAACTCCGTCTCTTCGCGAAGACTCTCCATGCTCTCGGTCAGGTACTTGACCTCGGCCGCCAGCTCATCGACCCGTGATTCGAGTTCGGGCGACTTCCCGTCCTCACTGCCCCGGGCAATACGATTGGCCCACGCCTGCCCAACAGACGAGTCCAGAACGATCGCGAGGATCGGGATCATGAGGACGAGACCGATGATAACGGCCCAGTGCACGCCTACCGCCTGTCGAGAGTCAGTCGAAGGGCCGCGAATCGATCGCGGCGCCCGGAACGTTGGCTAACCTACTCCGCCGTTGCACCCCCAGCAACGCCGTCCACACGGGAAGATGGGTGCTCTGAGGGTGCTTCTAGAGCCGCGGAACGCGCGGCGTCAATGAATTCATCGCCGTAGCGGGCCAGGTACACCCAGACCGCCAGGGCCCGCTCCTGGGGGATGCCGTCCGGGAACAGGTTTGCCGCTGCCCGGCGCAGCTGTCCGAGCGTCGACTCCTCCCGCTCTCGCGTCACGCTGTCCAGGGTTCTGCGCAGCGCCGCCAGCGCCGAGAATGTCTGACTGCGGCTCTTCCCTACCGCCGAGCGCAGTCCCGGCAGGTCGGAAACGATGGCGGACTCCAGGGCGCCGAATTCCTCCTCAACTCGGTCCTCGAGTCTCAGGAGGGCTTCTTCGACCCCGCGCGGGCGACTGCGTTCGACGAGGCCGGCGGCGGCTGCTGCACCTCCATCTCTCAGCTCGTCGGCCGACACGCCCGTCTTGCGAAGCAGCCTTTCGGTGCGCGGCTCGACCACGCGCCAGGAATCCCTCGGCAGGATCGAGGGCATCGGCACTTCGAGAGCCTGAAACAGGGGGGGCAACTGAGACCAGTATGCAATCTCACCCGGCCCCAGGATCGTAGCTTGTACCGGAAGCAACCAGGACTCGAGCACCGGCCGCAACGCAGCGGATGGGCTGAAACGACCGCTGTCCGACGTCGTCTCGGCTACCAGCTCGGCAACGCCCTTGAAGTTGTCGTCACGGTCGATCTGGATGAGGCCGGATGCGCTTCGCAACCGGTACCTGCCGCCCCCTCCTTCACGGAACAGGGGGATCGCCCCCGGAGTCTGCTTCAGCTGCGCCCGATATCCGAGTTCTGTAACGGCCTCGGTTCCCCTCCGCAGGGCATCGTCCGCCAGGTCGCCTTGCTCGAGGACACGTCGAACGAAGGGACTGGCGGCGGCCCGGACCGCCGGGTGCGCCGAACTGAGGAAGGCTATCGGCAGCCCCTTCATCCACTCGGATACGACTCCGATGAACGCGTCGGTAAAAGAGCGGCCGGCCGAATACTGGTCACGCAGGACGCCAAGCCACCGGTCTCCCGCCTCACGAGAGTCGAGCGCCTCCAGGAACTCGCGCGTCAGGTGATCGACCTCGGGTGGCAGAGGAGACGGGCCCACGGGCCGGCCAACTCGATCCGGTGGGGGCTCGAGCCTGAGCCGGCGGAACTGTTCACCACGGTCCAGGCAGCCGATCGATGCGACCTCGGGCCAGTCGTGGTCATCTGCAGCCACCCAGAAAATGGCCACGCAGGGGATGCCGAGTTCCTGCTCGATCCGGGCAGCGCAGCGCACGGCGGACAGCGCCTTGTACAGCACGTAGAGCGGACCGCCAAACAGCTGAGGCTGCTGTCCCGTCGTGACCACCAGGCCCTCGCCGGCGAGCGCCGCATGGAGACGGTCGCGAGCGGCCGGGTTCGTGTAATGGAAGGGAGTCGGATCGAGGTTGGAAGCGAACCGCGAGCGAGCGACCAGCGTCTCTGCCAGCCCGACGACCCCGGGCGGGAACAGGGCGAGGGCCTCCCGGTCGCCCTCCAGGATACTCGATACGAGGCCCCCGGGGCGCGACATGCCCTCGGCCTCGAGATGCAGGCCAGTCACGTCGCCTCCTCTCCCGCCGGATCCAGTCGTCCGGCCAGTATGAGCCGGGGCGATCGGCCCGAGAACGGAGCCCCTTCATAGTCGCCGAACCGTGCCGTGGTGGCGAGTCCCGAGCCGGCCAGCAGCGACACCAGTTCCTCGCAGGAGTACAGGCGCACGCGCTCTTCGAAGTGGCGGGACGGGCCGCCTTCGACCGGCTCGATTCGTATCCGCTTAACGACGACGCCGCCGTGAATCTCCCGAACCTGAAATACTCGCCTGCCCTCGACCACCCGGCAATCTTCCGGGACGAGGTCCTCCCTGACTCGGGACGCATTCAGGAAGTCCAGCATGAACGTGCCTCCCGGGGCCAGCACCCGGGCCATTTCCTGAACCACCTTCCGATCGTCGGACGCCTGTGCGAAGTAACCGAACGACGTGAAGAAACTGGTCAGTCCGCCGAAAGATCCCGAAGAGAACGGCAGTTCTCGCATGTCTCCTCGAACCAGGGGATCGGTACCAGCGCCGGATCGTGCTGCTCTCAGCAGAGTCAGCGACAGGTCGAGACCCGTCGCCTCCCCGTTCCAACGGTAGCCCCACGTCAACGCGTGGGGGTGCGTCCCGTCGTGCCAGTCGACGACCAGCGCGGCACGGTTCGAGCCCGTGCCCGTCCAGTACTCAATGTCTTG
>JAMJQV010000139.1 GCA_023554435.1 Gemmatimonadota bacterium
GTATTCCCGTACGCTCGGTGTGTTCGGCCTCTCGGCCAGGGCCGATATCGCCGCGCCGTTCGTGATCGGCGAGTGGACGGGGGACGTGGAGGTGAGGGGAGAGACCACCGCTTCGCGAACCGGATTCGGCGATCCGGTGGCTCGCTTCGCTCTGTTCCTCATCGGGGCGCCGGCTCGGAGTCGGGAGGAGTTCACGCGCGTGGGAAAGAGGACGGTGCTGGGTGCCACCGTGCGGGTCCGCGTTCCCCTCGGGCAGTATGACGGCAGCCGGCTGATCAATCTCGGATCCAATCGCTGGGCGTTCAGTCCGCAGCTGGGAGTGTCACATATCGCCGGGGGCCGCCTCCTTCTCGAGGCTTATGCGGCTAGCTGGTTCTTCACCGACAACACGGCCTTTCTCGGCGCCAACACGTTCTCACAGAATCCCCTCGTCGTGTTCCAGGCGCACGCCGCCTATCTCTTCACGCCCGCCTTCTGGCTCGCGATTTCGTTGCGGCAAAGCCTGGGAGGCACGACCAGCGTGAACGGTGGAGAGGACGTGAACCCGGAGTCCAACAACCGGATCGGGCTCACACTCGGCCTGCCTCTCTCTCCGAGGCATTCGCTCAGGTTCATGGCCAGCACCGGCGTGACAGCCACGGTCGGCAACGAGTACGATACGTTCTCCGTAACCTGGCAGGGGGCCTTTTGACTGGGACCGGTGAGATGAGCAATTGGTGGGGCACGTACGACGTCCCGATGGGGCATACGCTGCGCTGGCAGATCGGTCCGGCGACGCTCTGGGTAACCCGCAAGCAGGTCGAGTGGAGCGTCGGGAGCGTGGACGGCCGGGATCCGGTCGACAACCGTCTCGTGATAGCGGAGGACTCGGAGGCCCCCGATGCCGACGAGGTCGAGGTGACGCGATTCGCGGTTCGGGATGAGAGCCGGACCGTGAGGCTCGCGCCGGCCTTGCCGGACCGGCCGGTGATCTTCAAGGCCGCGAGACCTTTCTTCGTGCCCGCGGGCGAGGAAGCCACTCTCTTCGTGTCCTCGCCCCTGTGGCTGCGCCTCGACGTGGGCGAGAAGGCCACGGAACTGCTCGACTCGGCCCTCCAGCGGCCCTCGGATACCTGGTTCGGACCTGACACGCTCACGGGAGAGCTGTGCTACGCCTCCCGGACCAGCGCGCGGCTTCACCTGGAGGAAGTTCCCGTGCGGCCGCATCGAGCGATCACTGCCGTGCGGATCGTCAACCGGGCAGAATCGAGCCTCCCGCTGGAGAACCTGAAGGTCCCGGTGCCCGGGCTGGAGCTCTTTGCTTCCGGAGACGGTCACCTGTGGACCGCTGCGCTCACCCTCGAGCGCGAAGAAGACAGGGACCAGGCCCGGGCGCGAGTGACGGGGAGACCTCAGGTGACGACATCCCTCACACCCGTCGCGCAGCCACGCACCCCGACGTCGCGGGGAGTGTTGATCGACGCGTTCGGCGGGTTTCTCGGCAGGCGGGCGGCAACATGAGCGAGTTCTTCAGCAATATGGGAGTCGCGGAGTTCCTCACACCGGATCGGGTCGTGTCCCTGGCGTGGGCCCTGGTCACCTTCGTCGCGGGGATCCTCGTTGCCCGCGTGACCAGTGCCGCGGTCGGTCGAGCGATGAAGAAGCGCGTCAGTGACCACGAGGCCCTGCTGTTCCGGCGACTCGTGTTCTATGGACTGCTGGCCATCGTCATCGTCGTGACCATGCAGCAGCTGGGCTTCAAGCCCGGCGTCCTGCTGGGCACTGCCGGCATCCTGTCGATCGCCATTGGATTCGCCTCGCAGACGTCGGTGTCGAACCTGATCAGCGGACTGTTCCTGATCGCCGAGCGGCCGTTCGCGGTCGGGGACCAGCTCGACATCGATGGCCGGATCGGCGTAGTGCTGTCGATCGATCTCCTCTCGGTCAAGCTTCGGATGTTCGACAACGTCATGATGCGCGTGCCGAACGAGCACATGATCAAGACGACAATCCTCAACCGCACGCGCTTCCCCATCCGCCGTGCCGATATTCAGATCGGAGTGGCCTACAAGGAAGATACCGCGAAGGTCCGGGAGATCCTGTTCGAAGTGGCGGATCGCAATCCGCTGGTTCTCGATGAGCCGGCTCCCCGCTTCTTCTACAAGGGGTACGGCGACTCCGCACTCGAGCTCCAGCTCTCCGTGTGGACCGCGCGCGAGAACTTCTTCCAGGTCAGAACCGGCCTGCACGAAGAGATCAAGACCGCGTTCGACGAGCACGGCATCGAGATCCCCTTCCCACACCGCACGCTCTACACCGGGAGCGTCACCGAGCCCTTCCCGGTTCGAGTGATCGACGGAATGCAAGAGGCCGAACCGGACGGTGGTGTGGCCGACACTTCGTGAGGGGGAGGCCAGTCGTCGCCCCCATCGTTCAGGGGACCGTATCGGAGACGTCGGCGGGGTCGCCAGGACTGACCGCGGCTTCTTCTTCGAGGGCCTCCGGCTTGGGTCCCCCCGCCTCGATCCTCCACAGCAAGTCGGTACTCTGCTGGTCTCCCGTGATGGCTTCGATGGACCAGCGGGCCGTCAACAGATAGCGCAGCCGTAGGGTACTGATCGGCTCGTATATCCCCACTCCGTAGCCCACGAACAGGCGGGGGGAGAGGTACTTCCCGACCACGAACTGGGCCTTGTTCTGGCTGGAACCGGTGTCGATCCGGGCTTCGTCCAGGCCCAGGCTCGGCGCGAGACTCATGGCCAGCATGTTGGCCCCGAGCACGGCGGCGTAGTTGGAGGCCTGGCTTCCCTCGCTGCCCGACGTCTGGTTCATCGGCCGGCCGAAGAGGATGTACGCCATCACATCGCTGTCGGACTTGGGCGGAACGGAGTACGTGGTGACGTCCAGATCCTGCACGGTGCCGCCGATCTGGAATCCGGCCTCGGTTCCATCCGACGCGCGCACGAAGGCCCGCGCTTCCACGGCAGGCTCATCGATCGGCCCGGAGAACAGCAGTCGGCCCGGCTCGATCCTCAGTTCCTGGCCGAACGAGCGGAACGTGCCGTTGATGAAGCGCACCTGTCCTCGCCCAACGGGCTCGCGGTTCGGCTCCTGCTGTATGCGCACGTCACCCACCAGATTGGACGCGAACCCGAAGCCGTTGAAGAAGACATCGTCGCCCAGGGTAACCGTGATGTCGGCCCCGAACGGGACCGGAGGCTCCCTCTCGACCAGTGTGTCACCCACGATGATGACGTCTTCGGACGGGGTCACGGCCGAGGGCGGAAGCTCGGGGAATCCGAGTCGTCCCCGCGGAATGGTGATGGTCCCGGTCAACCGCGCCGAGGTACCGTCGAAGGCAAGATCCAGGCTGGGATTCGCTAGCAGGTTCACCTCGGGGATGTCCATGAGAAGGAACCGTTCTCCCCGCACCTGGAACACGCTCGGCGTCTCGGCCGACGGATAGCGCTCCGAGCGTCCGGTCAGGGTGAGCGTCCCCTCTCCCGATCGCACCCGGCCATCGACTTCGACGTTACCGTTCGGCCGTCCGGCGGCCGAGAACTGGATATCCGTGAGCTCGAGACCCAGCGTTGGAATGAGGGCGTAGCCATCGGAGACCCTCGCTTCTCCGTCCACAGTGAGCTCGGCGAGCGTTCCCCCGACCTGAGTAGTGAGCAGGAATCCTCCACGCGCCTCCGAGATGTCGATCAGAAATGCCTCGACCACGGACAGGTCGTCCATGCGGACTTCGAGGCTCCCGTCGACGGGTTGTTCCTTCGGGTCGACGCGCAGCGAAGTCAGGCGCGGCAGGTCGATCCGCCCCGATACCGCGAGAAGCTCACTCTGATCCAGACCGTCGACGACGAGCTCCAGCTCTGCGGCCAGGCCCTCCGGTCCCACGTCAGCAACCAGACGGGCGGGATCCACGACCAGCGTCCAGCCCTGGCCGCGTACCGTGTTGCGAAGCACCATCGAGTCCGTCGCCGCCAGGAGATTCCCATCCAGGTTTCCATCGGCGTCCAGGTCGAGGTTCACCTCGGCCGAGAAACTCCCCGATACGTCCCACAGCGGTAGCAAATCGTCGGTGAGCAGCAGCAGATCGTCCGCCTCGACCTGCAAGCGCCCGGAGAACGGCTGGTCGCCCAGACGGGAGAGGTCATCCAGGGTACGGACGGCGACCGGCGATTCGACCTGGCCCAGGACATCCAGCACTCTGACGCCTGCCGAGTCGGCCAGGTGTAGATTGATCGCCCCATTGAGACCGTCGGGTCCGGACGACGCCGTTACCTCGATCGGCTCGAAAAACAGCCTTCGGGTTTCGCCCCGTACGTCCCTGGTCAGCATCCCCTCGCTGGTGTGGAGCTCCACCTCGCCGGTCACGTCGCCCGCGGACCCGATCTCGACAGCCAGGTCGGCGTCCACCACCGCTTCCACCGCGAGGCCCTCGGGCATCCACGGCGCCAGGAGACTCAGGTGGAGTGAATCCACCGTCAGCTGCGCGGATAGCGGCTGGTCGCTCAGCCGGGAGAAGTCGTCCAGGACGCGAATGGCGACCGGCGATTCAGCCCGGCCGAGCACGTCCAGCACGCTGGCGCCGGTCGAATCCGCCACGTGCATCTCGACCGCCCCGCTGAGACCGTCGGGACCGGACGCGACCGTCAGCTCGATCGGCTCGAAGGACAGCCTTCGGGTCTCGCCTCCCAGGTCTCGCGTCGCTACGCCCTGGCTGGTTCGAATCTCCGCCTGTCCCGTCACTTCGCCCGCGGCCCCGATCTCGAGCGCGAGGTCAGCGTTCACCACCGCTTCCACCGAGACATCCTCCGGCATCCACGGCGCCAGCCGATCCAGGTGGAGTGAGTCCACGAGCGCCTCGAGCCGTGACGAGCCGGCGGTCAACTCGGCTTCGGCGCACAGGCGGGTGGGGGCCGATTCGAGACACACGCGTCCCAGGCGCTGTTCCTCCGCAGACACGAACAGGTCGAACGGGGCGCTCACAGCCCACGATCCGATGGTGTCGGCGGTGAACTGGAGTTGCTCTACCGAGCCCGACCAGGCGTTCGCCGGATCGAGCCCTCCCGCCGCTACGAGATCCAGCTCCGCTCCCGGCCCGCTAGCCGACACGGACAGCCGGTGAGCCTCCCGCTGGCCGGTGAGTGAGACCGTCGCCCGATCCACCTGACGGCCAGCGACGGAGACAGACCGGGCCGACACCGTGCCCGTGAGCGGTCCGGCGAGGTCCAGGTCCACGTCTCCTCGCGCCGACTCCACGCCCACACCTTCGAAATTGACCCCGCTGGCCTCGAAAGAGGCGAGCACGCGGGGAACCTCCCGTGTGCCCGTGGCCGTGCCATCCGCCCGAATCCGGCCGCTCGCTCCCGGGATCAGCAGGCCCAGCTCCGGCACCACGGCATCGAACTCCATGGCTATGGATGTCCCTGCACGCCCGGAGGCGTATACGCTCGCCGGCCCCCATTCGAGGCTCACCGACGAAAGGTCCGGCTCATCGCCTTCCAGGTCGATCTCGAAGCGTCCATCGAGCCGCTCGCCTCGCACCTGGCCGTAGACGGTGTCCACGGTGGCTTCGAGCTCGACGGCTCCCTCTTCAGAGAGTCGCCCCGTGGTCGAGGCCACGAGCGACAGCCATCCCGGCCACTGCTCCGGGTCGGGGAGGAGCTGAGCCGGAAGTAGCGAATCGGCTCGCACGTCCGCGTCCCACGTCACTTCGGGCCACCAGGCCAGGTCGCCGCTGACCGCCAGAGCGCCGCCCAGGACTCGCGCGTCCAGGCTGTCCAGACGGACGCCAGACAGAGTGCCCGCGCCTGCCAGCGATACGTCGGCTGGTGGGAGGTCCGGCAGCTCAGCGCGCCCGCTGAACCTCAGTCGATAGTCCTCGATCGTCCCTTTGACCACGGCCTGGCCGTCTGTCACCCAGAGTGAGTCCTTCATCCCGAGTGTCAGTCCGGCCACCAGGACCGAATCGAACGAGATATCCAGGGGAATGGCGTCGCTGGGTGAAGCCGGAACCGAGTCCGGGAGCGCTTCAGCGTGCAGCGGGACCGAGTCCGGCTCAGCCTCGACCAGGCGCACGTCCAGATTCTCCACGGCCACGCGGTCTGCGTGAATGCGCTTGCGCACGATTCCGGCGCCTCGCCAATCGATCTCCACCCGATCCGCTTCCAGTTCCAGCGTCGGCAGGCGGAGGGCGAAACCATCGATCGCGAACTTGCCGATCAAGCGGCCCGAGAACTCACCGGCTTCGATCTCCAGGGTCTCCGGAAGGAAACCCGGCGCCATCGAGAGGGCCAGCCGGCCGCCGGATGTAGTCCCGACCAGCCAAGCGGCAAAGCCCAGGAGCAGGAGGACGACCAGCGCGAGCGCACCGGCGAGGCGTCGGAGCCACCGGGACCATCGAGGCCGCGACCGCACGGTATTCCCGGCCATCAGAAGTCCGGTCCGATCGAAAGGTGAAGGCGAACCGGGTTGCCCTCTTTTTGCAGGCCGAACCCGACGTCCACGCGGACCAGTCCGACGGGAGAGATCCAGCGCGCGCCGACGCCCGTGCCCGTAGCGATCTTGCCGCTGAAGTCCTGGAAGGCGTTGCCGGCGTCGAAGAACACGGCCCCGGACCATTTCTCCAGGAATCGGTATTCGAGCTCCGCGCTACCCACGACGGTGCTGTTGCCGCCGGTCACGTCACCGTTCTCGTTGACCGGCCCCAGGGACTGATAGTCGTACC
>JAMJQV010000140.1 GCA_023554435.1 Gemmatimonadota bacterium
ATCTTCGACTCGCTGGGCTCCTATGGAGCCGCCGTGTCGCTGGTCGTCGCCACTGCATCGATCTGCCTGGTGACGAGCGCGTTGATCCGAGAGCCCGGACGGGAGGCGACGCGAGCGACGCTCGAGGGCGCAGCTCTGGAAGGCGGGTTCGACGAGGGGAGAGCGCGATGAGAGCGGGCGTGGAGACCTACCGTCGGGCCCGCCAGTGGGCCCGTTAGTGAAGGAGGGAGAGACAGATGGCCAGTGAAGAGACGGCAACGGGAGACACCGAGCAGCCGCAGCGCGCTCGCCTTTCGAGGCGCGCCTTCTTGGGATCGGTGGCCGCATCGGGGGTCGCCTTTGCCGCGGTTTCCCATGGGCTGAAGGGGGTGGCGAGAGCCGACGCCTATGGCCAGTTCCGGGCGGCCGACCTCTCGGAGGAGAAGCTGCTCTGGATGTACGAGCTGATGCTGAAGGGTCGGCTCTTCGATCTTTCGATCGCGAATCGGATGGCGGCGGGAGACAAGGCGGTGCTGAGCCGGCTTCCCTTCCTGCACGCGACGTGCGGCCAGGAGGCGGTGGGGGCCGGTGTTGCAGCAGCGATCACCAGGGATGATTGGCTCTATACGACTCACCGCCACGCCGTGTACACATTCGCACGGGGCATGGATCCAGGAAAGGTGCTGGGAACGACGATGTACAAGGCCACGGGCTACACCGGAGGCCGAGGCAACCACTTCCATCTGTCCTCGCGTCAGCACAAGATGCCAAACGCCGCAGGACTCATCGGAATGGAGCCCGTCCTGGCCGCGGGAACCGCCTATGGCCAGATGATCGTCAACCAGCGAGAGGGTACGGACCACATCGTCGTCAAGTGCAGCGGCGATGGAGACTACAACTGCCCGGACACACTGATTGCGCTCAACGAGTCGGCGCTCTTCTCGCTCCCCATCGTCTTCGTCGTCGAGAACAACGGCTACCAGATGTACGTCCGCACGCACGAAACGATGAAAATCAAGAATGTGGCTGACCGCGGCCAGGGATTCGGAATCCCGGGGCGCATCGTGGACGGGCAGGATCCGCTGGCGGTCTACAACGCGATGAAGGAAGCCGTCGCCCGGGCCCGCGCAGGGGACGGTCCCACCATCGTCGAGGCGAAGACCTACCGCTACTTCGATCATTTTCTGGTCGGGGGCTACGACCCGAGGAGGGGAATGGGTGCCTACGGCCTGTTCTATCGATCGGACCGGGAGCTGCAACACTGGCTGGCCAAAGACCCGGTCGAGAACTTCAAGAGGACCCTGATGAACTTCGGCGTCCTCGATGACGAGCGCGCCACAGAGGTCTACGCCAACGCCGAGAAGGAGATCGAACAGGCCTGGGAGTGGGTTATGGCTCAGCCGAATCCCAAGAGCGAGGACGCGCTGAAGCTGGCCTACGCAGACGGGGTCGTCACGACCGCGCTTCCCCGCCAGCTCGCCGACTGTCCGTTGACCTGAGCGATACTGAACCGTTTTTCGTGGGAGAAGGAGAGGCCACGATGGCAAAGAAGAGTCTCGAATACGCCTACCTCGAGGCGATCCAACAAGAGATGAAGCGGGATGAGAACGTCGTCTACTGGTACGAGTATCAATTCCCGGTAGAGAAGTTCGGAACGCTTCCGGAAATCAACCTGGAGAAGGAGTTCGGGAGGCCTCGTGTAAACGTCTCGGGGATCGACGAAGTGTGGTACGTGGCGGCCGCCTTCGGCGCAGCGCGTGCCGGCATCCGCACGATCAGCATCATCCCCAGCATGGCCGACGCCCTCGCCTTTCACCACCTTGCGGAGTATCCGAAGATTCACAGCGGCGGGGCGGGTGACGAGAACTTCCCCGTGGTCATCGTGCAGGAGGTGCCCCAGCAGGGGGTGGGAGGCGGGCAGTCCCACGCCGACTACGAGTGCGACTCGTGGTTCATGCATATTCCGGGGCTCAAGACGGTGGTTCCGGCCACCGCCTACGATGCAAAGGGACTCATGATCTCGGCGATCCGAAGTGACGACCCGGTGGTGTTCCTGAAGAGCGGAGACGTGGGGGGAGTGATCGACGAAGTCCCGGACAAGCCCTACGAGGTCACCATCGGGAAGGCCGCCGTCCGCACAGAGGGAACGGACATCACGATCGTGACGTCGGGCCCGGGGAATCTGGTCTGCGCGCCGGCTGTGGAGGCATTGCGGAAGGAGGGAGTCGGGGTCGAGCACATCGATCTGCGAACGCTGAAGCCGCTGGATCGGAAGACTCTGCTCGGGTCCGTAAAGAAGACGGGTCGTCTCCTGACGGTCGACATGTCCTACTACACCCTCTGTCCGGGCGCCGAGGTCGTAGCGACCTGCGCAGAGGGGGTGCCGGGGGCCCGTTTCAGGCGGATTGCCTTCCCGGATGTGCCCCCCTTCGGGGCGCCGGAGTTCATCTACTGGCAGAAGCCCAACGCAGAGGAAGTCGCGAAAGCGGCGAGGATGCTACTGAAGGCATGAGCGAAACTCGAGAACCGATTCGGGGCGTCGACTGGCGCTGTCCCCATGGAGAAAGGCTGACTCCGTGAGCGATGAGAGCTTCGTCTGCCCCGAGTGCGATACAGCCACCGAAAAGGACGATGTCAACGTGAGTCTCTGGGAAGCCGAACGGCTGGTGCTCATCGAGAACGTCCCGGTGCGGATCTGCCCGCAATGTCAGGAGCAGTACTACGATCAGGAAACAAGGTTGGAGATCGAGAAGTTGCGAAGCCGCGGGTTTCCCCTGGAGGAGGCGACGCGGGTCGTGGAAGCGCCGGTCTTCTCATTGCCGCCGCGAAACCCACGCTGAGATCGTCTCCTCCTCCGGCGCTCGTCGTCTGAAGAGAGGGCTGAGCTGCGCCCCTCTCTTGATGCTGCTCGGGTGCCTCTCGGCAGCGGAGTCTGGCGGACCGTCCGGCGACCTTCGCGCCGATGCTTCCCGGGGGAGGGAGCTGTATGCCCTCTATTGCAGCGTTTGCCACGGCTCCGGGGGCGCGGGGGATGGCCCCACGGCGAGCTGGATGTTCCCGCGACCGACCAACCATACCGATCACGACTACATGGCTTCACTCTCGGACGAGTACCTCTACAGGGTGATCCAGAAAGGTGGGCCCTCGGTCGGAAAGTCCTCCTGGATGGCGGCTTGGGGTCCGGCCCTGTCGAATCAGGAGATCCGCGATCTGATCGCTCATATCAGAGCTCTATCCCGGACATGAGACGACATCCCCTCAACCGTCTGCTCTGCCAACCTGCGGTACGCAACACGGAGGAGAACCCCGCGATGCAAGTCGACTCCAGACCGAGACGGGTACCGCGCGTTCTGACGCTTGTCGCAGCGTTCACCTGGCTGCTCGCCTGCGAGGCTCCTCCTCCCCTCGACTTCTCGGGACCGCTTTCGGACTGGCCCGACTACGGGGGGACGAAGTGGGGACAGCGCTACTCACCCCTGACGCAGATCACCCGGGAGAACGTCCGTCACCTCGAGGTCGCGTGGACCTACCACACCGGCGACTTCTCGGACGGCGAGGGGGAGATTCCATCGGGGAGTGCGTTCGAGGCCACCCCGATCCTCGTGGACCGCACCCTCTACGTATGCACCCCATTCAACCGCGTCATCGCCCTCGAACCCGAGACGGGCAAGGAGCGCTGGACCTATGACCCCGAGATCAATCTCTACGGAGACTACGTGAACCAGCTCGTCTGCCGCGGCGTCTCGACGTGGCTCGACCCCGTGCGGGCGGAAGGTCAGCCCTGCCGTCGGCGCATCCTCACCGCCACGAACGACGCTCGCCTCATCGCCCTCGACGCCGCCACGGGCAGGCCCTGCACCGATTTCGGCGAGGGGGGCATTGTCGACCTCACGCACGGAGTCGGCTTGACCCTGTGGTTGGGTGAGTACCAAGTGACCTCCGCCCCCGCCATCGTGGGCGACCTCGTCGTCGTCGGCTCTGCCGTGGCCGACAACGCTCGCATCGATGCACCCAGTGGTGTCGTACGCGCGTACGACGTGCACACGGGGGCGCTTCGCTGGAGCTGGAATCCCGTGCCTTCTGGCTTCGAGCATAGCGCGAGAGCGACGACCTCATCCGAGGCCGACTACGTTCTCGGCACCGCGAACGTGTGGGGACCCATCTCGGTCGACGAGGAACGCGACCTCGTCTTCGTCCCGACGGGCAACTCCGCTCCTGATTTCTACGGTGGGCACCGCGACGGCCTCGACCTCTACCCCAGCTCCGTGGTTGCGCTTCGCGGATCTACGGGGGAGGTCGTCTGGTTCTTCCAGACGGTGCACCACGATCTCTGGGACTACGACGTACCCGCTCAGCCGACACTCACCACACTGATACGGGACGGCAAGAGGATTCCCGCGGTGGTCCAGGCCACGAAGATGGGGCACCTCTTCGTCCTTCACCGCGAGACAGGTGAGCCTCTCTTCCCTGTCGAAGAACGACCCGTCCCCCAGGATGGCGTGCCCGGCGAGAAGCTCTCTCCGACCCAGCCCTTCCCCGTGAAGCCCCCGCCACTCGGGCAGCGGGGGCTCACACCCGACGATGCGTGGGGGCTCACACCGTGGGACCGTGGCGTCTGCCGGAAGCGGATCGCCTCCCTTCGCTTCGATGGGATCTTTACGCCGCCGACCCTGCAGGGGACGCTCGTCTTCCCGAGCCACATCGGGGGCACGAACTGGGGCGGCGTCGCGGTGGATCCCGAGCGGCAGCTCCTCGTCACGAAGGTCTCGAACGCTCCCGCTGCCGTCACGCTCATTCCTCGAAAGGATTTCGAGCGCGAAAGCCGGGCAAACCCGGAGGCGGGAATCGCACCGCAGAGGGGGACACCCTACGCGGTTCGACGCGAGACGTTGCTCTCCCCGCTCGGCATTCCCTGCAACCCACCCCCATGGGGGCAGCTCATCGCGGTCGACCTGGAAAGCGGTGACATCGCCTGGGACGTCCCGTTTGGGACGACACGCGACCTCGCGCCAGTCCCGATCTCGGTCAAATGGGGTACGCCGAATGTCGGGGGCCCGCTCGTGACGGCAAGCGGCCTGGTCTTCATCGGGGCCGCGATGGACAACTACATCCGAGCCTTCGATATCGAAGCTGGCGAGGAGCTCTGGAAGGGACGTCTACCCGCCGGGGGACAAGCCACGCCGATGACCTACCGACTCAGCAAAGACTCGAAGCAGTTCGTCGTCATAGCGGCAGGGGGGCACGCAACGGGCGGTACAAAGCTCGGCGGAGACCTGATGGCCTACGCGCTGCCGTGATCCGAACGATTCCATATGCGAGAAGCGGTAGAGAACACGGACACACAGGAGGACTCGTGGCGGGTGCCTCCGAGGTACGCTCGGCCGGTCTTTCTCGGGGTGACAACGCTGTACTGGCTGTCGCTGTATTTCTATGTGCCCATCCTGTCGCCGTACGTGGAACACCAGGGCGGATCCCTGCGGCTGGCCGGACTGGTGGTGAGCGCCTACGGGCTGGCGCAGTTACTGCTTCGAATTCCCCTGGGTATGCTGTCGGACCGCCTGGGGCGGCGCCGGCCGTTCCTGGCGCTGGGGTTTGCGGCGAACGTGGCGGCCTGTCTGATCTTCGTGGCGGTCACGGCCCCCTGGCTGATGGTGGGAGCCCGGCTGATGGCGGGGATCGCAGCCTGTGCTTGGGTGGCGTTTTCGGTGCTGTTCGCCAGCTATTTCCCACCCGGACAGTCGGCCCGGGCGATGAGCTACATCACGTTCTGCAACAGCCTGTCGGTAATGGCGGCTACCTACACCGGCGGCTGGCTGGCAGATCTGCACGGATGGCTGGCACCATTCTGGCTGTCCGCAGGGGTGGGCGTGCTGGGCCTCATGGCCCTGCCGCTGGTGCACGAGAAGCCCATGGCGCAGAGCACTCCGAAGCCTGTCGCACAGCGCCTGCATTCCTTGATCCAGCACCGGGAACTGGTTCTGACATCGGTGGTGGCGGCGCTCGGCCAATACACGACGTTCGCGACGCATTTCGGCTTCTTGCCCAACTACGCGGTGCACATCGGGGCGACGAAGACGCAGCTGGGTCCCGCCTCGGGTCTCCCCGCAGGACCTTGACATAAGACCCATACCCGGACCTTGCGCAGATTCCCAGCTTCTATTTCCTATGAAC
>JAMJQV010000015.1 GCA_023554435.1 Gemmatimonadota bacterium
GTCCAGATGTTCGCCATCAAGAAGACGATTCGGATTCTGCGCCGGCTCCAGAAGGAGTACGAGGAGCCGAACCGCCGATTCAACTTCGTCGGGCATCAGGCCAACCTGCGGATGCTGGAGGCCGTGTGCCGGCAGTGCGAGATCGAGGACGATCGGCACTATCACAACGTCATCAACTTTGGGAATACCGGCGCTGCCGGTGCTCCCTCCGTGATCTCCATGAACTGGGACCGCTGGACCGCCGCTGATGACATCGCGGTGATCGGAGTCGGCTCCGGACTGTCCTGGTCGGGTCACGTGCTCCGGTTCGGAGAGACGCCATGAAATACGCCGAGTTCAGGGAGCGCTCGCACTTCTCGCGCGAGGAGGTCCTGGCGCTGGCGTACGGCCGCCTCGTCAAAGACGCTCCGGACGAGTTCAAGGCGCGATTCCCTCTTCCGCCCATGCTGATGGTGGACCGCGTGACGGAGATCACCCGCAAGGGCGCCCGCGGACGCATCGTCGCCGAGCGCGAGGTGCGCGTGGACGACTGGTTCTTCCATTGCCACTTCCTGGGGGACCCCGTTCAGCCGGGTTGTCTGGGCGTGGATGCGATCTGGCAGCTGATCGGCATGTACTGCGCCTGGAACGGGGCGCTGGGTACCGGAAGAGCGCTGGGCTGCCAGGAAGTCGAGTTCTTCGGCCAGATCCGACCGCACGACGGCCTCGTCCGTTACGAGATCGACATCGTGCGCTACCAGGAGCTGGCCACCTCGGGCTCGTCCGTCGCCCTGGGCGACGCAAAGGTTCTGGTGGACGGTGAGGAGATCTACGAGATCAAGCGGGCCAAGGTTGGTGTATTCCGTGACATCGACTATCCCGACTACCCATGGCCCTCGCGGCACTCGCGGGGGGGAAGGCTCGGGGAATGACGGGCGCCGCTCTTCATCCGGATCAGATCCTGGATCTGCTCCCCCAGAAGGAACCCTTTCGGTTCGTAGACGAGATCGTCGAGGTATCCAAGCGTGGGATCGTGGCGCACTACACGTTTCCGCCCGACCTGGATTTCTATCGGGGCCACTTCCCCGGCAATCCCGTCACCCCTGGGGTCATCCTGCTCGAGTGCATCGCGCAGGTGGGCGTGGTCGCGCTCGGTATCTACCTCGTGGCCCTGGAAGGCGGGCTGGACGCGGTAGACAGCAGGCTCAGTCTGTTCGCCGACGCGGACGTCGATTTCTCGGGCGTCGTGAGACCGGGAGACCGGGTCACGGTAACAGCCACGAAGAAGTTCTTCCGACGCGGGAAGCTGCGCTCGGAAGCCGAAATGCACCTGGACGACGGAACCCTTGTGTGTTCCGCCACGATATCCGGCATCGCGGTGCCGAGGTAGAGAGACTATGAGTCGCAGAGTCGTCATCACCGGTATGGGCGTCGTCGCCCCTAACGCCGTCGGACTGGACGCCTACGAGCAGGCCCTGCGCGACGGCATCTCAGGAATCCGTCACATCCCGATCCTGGACGAACTGAAGTTCGGTTGCCGCGTGGCGGGGGTTCCGCAGGGCGTGGACGAGGTCGCAGAGCAGTACTTCGACGAAGACGAGCTCCTGGCCATGAACTCGAGCCACCGCTTCGGTTGCGTCGCCGCGGTGGATGCCTGGACGGATGCCGGCTTCGAGAGACCCGAACACGATGACGATCGGGTCAACTGGGACGCCGGTGCGGTGATCGGAACCGGCATCGGCGGGATCGACACGATCGGCGAGCGCGTCGTCCCCATGGTGGACGGGGGTCGGGTGCGTCGTCTCGGCAGCACCATGGTCGAGCAGGTGATGGGCAGCGGGGTCTCCGCGCGCGTCTCCGGACTGCTCGCTCTCGGCAACCAGGTCACGGCGAACTCCAGCGCGTGCAGCACCGGTACCGAGGCCATCATCGAAGGAGCCGGGCGGATCCGGGCCGGACTGGCCGACCGCATGCTGTGCGGTGGGACCGAGGGGGCCAGCCACTACATCTGGGCCGGCTTCGACTCGATGCGCGTTCTGTGCAGGAATCACAACGACGAGCCTGAGAAGGCGTCCCGACCTCTCAGCGCCTCAGCGGGTGGCTTCGTTCCCGGCAGCGGAGCGGGCATCCTGCACCTCGAGAGCCTGGAGAGCGCAGAGGCGCGCGGGGCTCGGGTCTACGCCGAGGTCCTGGGCGGCGCCCTGAATTGCGGCGGGCACCGCAGCGGTGGGAGCATGACGGCCCCGAATCCGGTCAGCGTGCGTCGGGTCATCGCGCAGGCCATCGCCGACGCGGAGATCGACCGCGAAGAGATCGACCTCATCAACGGACACCTGACCGCGACCGGGGCCGACCCGAACGAGGTAGCCGCGTGGGCCGACGCCCTGGACGCGACCCCCGAGACGTTCCCCGTGATCAACTCCACCAAGTCCATGATCGGCCATGGCCTGGGTGCGGCGGGAGCCCTCGAGTCGGTCGCGTGTATCCTCATGCTGCGGGGCGGATTCGCACATCCGTCGCTCAATTGCGAGGACGTTCACCCGAAGATCGAGCCGTGGGCCGCCTCCATTCCGCACGGGACAAGGGAGATGCCGGGGCTACGCACCATCATCAAGTCGGGCTTCGGGTTTGGCGATGTGAACGCATGCGTTATATTTCGCTGTTGGGCCGAGTAGTTTATTGGTTTGGAATCGAGGCGTTTACCACATACGGGAGAGATAGCCGGATGGCGAGAGACGAGACCTTCGGGAAGGTCATGGAGATCATCGGCCGCTACGCGAAGAACAAGGACGCCATCGACGGGGCGACCGAGGACACCAATATCCTCGAGGACCTGAAGGTGAACTCGGCACGGCTGGTGGATGTCATCCTGGACTTCGAGGATGAGTTCGACATCGAAGTCGATGACGAAGACGCCGATGCCGTCAACACCGTCGGCGATGCCGTCACTCTCATTGAAGCCAAGCTGGCCTGAGCTCGGTTAGCCCTCCAGTGAGCGATGGTCCCCGCCTCCCCCGGCGCACCCGCCTGGCCCTTTGGATCCAGCGCGAGGTCGGTAGGGTCACGTCGGTATTCTGGATTCCGGCCGGGGCGTTCGCCCTGCGCTACGTAATGGGCTACCGGATCAAGAACGCGACGCGGCTCCGGAAGAGGTTCCGGAGACTGATGGCGGAGAGCGACGAGCCCATCCTGATCTGCGCCAACCACCTCACGATGGTCGATTCGATGCTCGTGGCGTGGGCGCTCGGTGGCACCTGGTGGTATCTCTTCAACTTCCGCCGC
>JAMJQV010000141.1 GCA_023554435.1 Gemmatimonadota bacterium
AATCTCGACTCGACCAACGGCGAGGCGGTCATGGATCTCCTGAAGGAGCTCCACGGCGAAGGGTCCACCATCCTGATGGTGACGCATGACCCCCGCTACTCCGCTTATGCCGAACGCACCATCCACCTGTTCGACGGCCGCGTCGTCGGAGAAGAGGACCGAGCCAACCCTATCGCCGGTTCAGGGGTCTCACTCACTGAAGCGGCGGTCTGAAGCTCACCGCCGCGACAGTCGGCGGGCTCGGGTGATCGGGTGTGGGGTGTGGATGCGGATCGAGTGGTCGTGACAAGCCCGGCCCGCCGGCCGTGACGAGAGCGAGGGCCCCGGCCAGTTGGTCGGGGCTCTCGTGCATCGTCGAGCGGGTGAAGCCGGAGCGCCACCTTTGACGGATCCGCGGGTACGCAACGAGTCGACCGATTCCCCAGGATGAAGAGACCCCATGGCCACGCGCACCGGAGCCCTGCTGATCATCCTCGGCCTCCTTCTGCCCTCCTCCTCCGTAGCCCAGGCGACCGACGACGCCGCTGTCCCGGTGGCGCTTTCTGAACTGCACCAGCGGGTGAATGCGTATCGCCTGGCCGCCGGGTGCGAGGTGCTCCAGTGGCACGAGCCAACCGCCAGGGTCGCGGAAGCTCACAGCAGAGACATGGCAACCCGGGACTACTTCGACCACCTGACCCCGGAGGGCACGGACCTGTCGCGTCGGCTGCTGACAGGTGGAGTCAGCTGGCGCGGGTCGATCGCGGAGAACATCGCGCTCACCGCGCAGGGACCCGAGGTCGTCATCGAACTGTGGGTGGACAGTCCGCCGCACCGCGAGAACCTCGAGAACTGCATCTTCACTCACCAGGGACTCGGTGTGTTCCGCGACCGCTGGACGCAGGTGCTCATCGAGCGGCCAGGAGGCTGATCGCGACCGCGGCCTTCCCGTGTGTGGAGCCGACGCAACACATCCCGGGCCCCGGTTTCGGCCCCTTCGGGACACCCGTTCGCGAGCTGTTCTCCACACAGCGAGGTGGCGCGTCCCGACCCGCACAGAACCGCCCGCCCTTCCCCGATAGCTGAGACCGGCAGTTGACATTCGCCTCACAAACGCCTACTCTCAAAGCCCTTTTCGAATTATACCGGGCCAGTCGCTCGGATCTGCAATAGGCGGGGCTATTGGAGGTCGACGATGGCAATGTGGAAAAATCGGCTTCGGGCGAAACCCGGGGCCGGCAGTTCGAAGGCGCGCATGCGCGCCACATATCGCGGTGGCGCAACACATCGATTGTTGCGTGGGGACCACGGCTCGGGCCTGGTTGAATTCGCCCTTGTCCTGCCGCTCATCGCCTCTCTCATTTTCGGCATTTTCGAGTTCGGCCGCCTTGGGCTCTCCCATCTGACGGCCCGTCACGCCGTGGCAGAGGCGGCGCGATACGCGGTCACCGGACAGACCTTTACCGACCCCGAAACCGGCGAACCCATCGCTCGTGTCGAGTCGATCCGCCAGGTCATTCGGGACAATGTCGGGCCGCTCACCATCGCTGACTCGATCGTGGTCAATCCGCCGGACGGTGGTGGACCGGACGAGCTCGTGACCGTCAGCGTCTCGTTCACGTACCGCTATTTCCTGCCGGGATTGGAAAACGTCCTCCCTCCCGTCGATTTCACTGTTCGAACGGCGATGAAGAATGAACCATTCATCCGGTAGGGGCCGATTGAGGGATACCAGCGGACAGGCGGTAGCCGAGTTCGCGATGGTACTTCCCCTGGTGCTGTTCCTCTTCCTCGGAATGCTCGAGATCGGGAACGCCCTGGCCGTATCGCATTCGCTGTCCAGGCTCAGCCGTGAGGCAGCCAACATCGCGTCACGCGGCACGAACCTGGACACGGTGCTCACGGTCGTCGACGCAAGCGGCAGCGACATCCACCTCGGAGAGCGCGGCGGATCGGTGGTCTCCCGGATCGAGGTCAGTTCCGGCGGACTCGAGATCATTGACCAGGTGGCCTCTCCCGGGTTTCTGAAGCAGAGCCGGCTGGGCGCCCGCGGAACCAGCCCGGTTTCGTTCGCATCCTACGGCCTCGAAGCAGGAAACACCCACTACGTAGTGGAGATCTTCTACCGCTATTGACCGATCACACCGTTCGCGCGCCTCTTCGAGAGCGCCCTTCCAGACCCCATATACGAGCGAGCGGTCTTCTAGGCCGCTCGGCAGGCTCACAGGTCCGAGAGGAGTCGTCATGCGCGCCCACGTGTCTCCAGTCAACAGGCTTCGCCAGCTGTTGCGCGGCTTGGCGCGGCAACTGCGTAGTGAGGCCGGTGCGGTCATGGTCATCGTTGCCGGCGGTATGGTCATCCTGCTCGGCATGGCCGGTCTGGCCCTGGATTCGGGTCGCGCGTACCTCGCCAGGTCCGAGCTCTCGCGCGCCGTGGACGCCAGCGTCCTCGCGGGCGCCCGGGCCCTGAGGACGGGCGAAGCCACGGCCCGCAGGCAGGCCATGGCCGTGGCCCTGGCCAACGGGGTTTCCAGAGACGATTCCCTGACTTCGATCCGCGTGACCTTCGGGAAGACACCGGACGGCGACCACACGGTGACGGTGGCGGCGACGCGGCCCATGCGCACGTCGCTCATGCGCCTTCTCGGACGACGGTGGGTCGATGTCGGATCCACCGCCACGGCCGTGGTCCCACCCGTCGATCTGGTCTTCGTGCTGGACCAGTCGGGATCCCTGGGAAGCGCGGGAGCCTGGGACGATCTGCAGGACGCGGCCCGCAGCTTCGTGGACTACTTCAGCGAAGACCTGGATCAGCTGTCTCTGGTGTCGTTTGGCACCCGCGGCGACACGCGGCTCCCCCTCCAGGCCCCGTTCCGAACGGCCGCGAAGAACCAGATCGACGGCATGAGGTCGGTGGGCTGGACGAACAC
>JAMJQV010000142.1 GCA_023554435.1 Gemmatimonadota bacterium
CATCGTCACGGACGGAAACCACGACCTGGCGGCCCGCGTGGACCACGTGGTACGGGTCCCGGCCACCATCGAGATGCTGCAGCCTCTCCTGACCGTAATCCCGCTCCAGCTGCTCGCCTATCACATGGCGGTGCTCAGGGACTGCGATGTCGATCAGCCGCGCAACCTCGCCAAGAGCGTCACGGTCGAGTAGGCGCGAGGCAGGGTGTCGCGCGCGACCGGCCCTTCATACGTTGGCGCCCGATGAGATCGGTGACGCCGGATGAAGGGAGACTCGTGATGAGCGCGGAGTACCTCGTAGCACCCCGGGAGCGGGCCAGGTGATCCGTATCCGCGCGGCCGCGATCCGACTTGCTGCCTGCGTTGTCATGATTCCTGGTACTGCCGCTGCCCAGTACACCATCACGGCCGAGAACGGGGACACCGTGCAGTTCGAGTCGGCGGCCCTGCGCACCATGCTCGATACGGCCAGGGCCCTGTGGAAGGATCTCGATGAGGACCCGGACGTCCTCTATTACACGCCTGCGGGGCGCCAGCCCGTTCCGGCCGAGGCGCCCGATGCGGCCTACCCGTGGAACGCCGTCACCGTAGTGGACGATTCGACGATCGACTCGTCGCGTCTTCCGGCCAATCTGCGCGAAGCGGATCGCGCCTACTACAACTACGCCGTTCAGCGCATGAGAGTGGTGCGCTGGGGCGATCCGGACGTGTCCTGCGATTCCCTGTTGGCCCAGGAAGAGAAGGTCGTGGGTTCGTTCATCGACGGTTGGATCCTCTCGCGCAGCCTGTTCGGGGCGCCGGCGTTCGAACCTCTCGACGAACTGGTGTTCGCCCGAAGGGCCGGCCTGCTTCGGCCCCTGCTGGCAAGACGCAACGACCCGCAGGTGGGGGCGTGTGCCGGGCAGTGGGCGGACGCGAATCCCGAACGGATCGCCGCCTACGAGACCTGGCGCCTGGAGAAGTTTCCTCTACCCGGAGAGGGGCTGGAGGAGGGGCAGGAGGAGGAGCCGACGCCCGGGAGAGACGAAGCCGAACAGGAGCCGGCCCCCGACGATCCGGAGGGTTCCCGGCCCAGTGACCCGGAAGCGGGCCGGGACCGATGACGCTGCGCTTCCACAACACCCTGACACGGACGGTCGAAGACTTCGAGCCCGCTGAGCCGGGACACGTCCGAATGTACACGTGCGGCCCGACCGTCTACGACCGCGCCCACATCGGGAACTTCCGCGCATTCGCCTGGGAGGATCTGCTGCGCCGCTATCTGAAGTGGCGGGGCTACCGGGTCACGCAGGTCATGAATCTGACGGACGTGGACGACCGGACCATCCAGGCGGCGATCGACCGCGGCATCAGTCTCGATGAGGTCACGGCGCCGGTCACGGAATCGTTCTTCGAGGACTGGGAGACGCTGGGCCTGGAGTCGGTAGAGCGTAATCCCCGTGCCACCGAGCACGTGCCGCAGATGATCGAGCTGGTACGTCGGCTGGAGGGGGCTGGATTCACCTACGAGAAGGACGGCTCCGTCTACTTCGCCATCGATCGTTTTCCAGGGTATGGCGGGCTGGCCAACATCGACCCGGAAGCACTGCGGATCGGTGGCCGCGTGGAGGGTGACGAGAACTACTCCAAGGAGAACCCACGCGATTTCGTGCTCTGGAAGGGAGGCGCACGCGACCGCGAGGGCGAGGTGGCGGTCTGGGACTCTCCGTGGGGTCCGGGCCGGCCGGGGTGGCACCTGGAGTGCTCCGCCATGGCCATGGAGTACCTCGGAGAGACTCTCGACATACACACCGGGGGGGTGGACAACATCTTCCCTCACCACGTGAACGAGATCGCTCAATCGGAGGGGGCGACCGGAAAGCCCTTCGCACGGTGGTGGATGCACGCGGAGCACCTGCTCTCCGAGGGCGAGAAGATGTCCAAGTCCCTGGGCAACTTCTACACCGTCGAGTCTCTCCTGGAGCGGGGCTTCCGACCGTCCGCGATCCGCTATCTTCTGCTCAGCGCCCACTACCGTACGCAGCTCAACTTCACGCTCGACGGGCTGAAAGACGCGGACCGGGCGGTAGCGCGGCTGTACGAGTTCAGGCGCCGAGTGGCCGAGACGCCATCCGCGGAACACCCCGGCAGCGATGCGCCCGATCTCGAGGGTCTGGCGAACCGGTGGCGTGAGGCATTCACCGCGGCGCTCGACGACGATCTCAACGCCAGCGACGGGCTCGGAGCCACCTTCACGATGGTGCGCGAAGCCAACCTGGCCCTGGATGAAGCCGCGGCGGTTTCCACTGCGGGTCTCGAGGCGTTGCGCGTGGCCCTGGACGACTTCGATGCCGTGTTCGGCGTGCTGGCCCTTCGCGAGAGGGAAGAAGCGTCCGGTTCGGCCGGGATCGAAGAGTGGGTCGAGGAGCGGATCGCGGCACGGGCCGCGGCCCGTGCGGACCGTGATTTCGCCCGGGCCGATGCGATCCGGGACGAGCTCCTGGACCGGGGTGTGGCGCTGGAGGACGGGCCCTCGGGGACCCGTTGGAAGCTGGTGTCGCAGGCCGACTGAACGTCTGCACGAAAAGCCGTTTTCTCTCAGTTGACGGAATTCCCCTCACCGAATATGTTGGCGGTCTGATTTTGCTGACGTAGCTCAACCGGAAGAGCACCGGATTTGTAATCCGGAGGTTGTGGGTTCGAGTCCCACCGTCAGCTCGGTGACGCGTTCGCCGGGGTAGCCCAGACAGGCCAGACCGGAGACACGAAGTCATACCCAAGCGGCCCTTGAGTCGGGTTTACCGGCAAGGGCCGTATGATTGGGGTGGGGTACCGAAGCGGCCAAACGGAGCAGACTGTAAATCTGCCGGCGAATGCCTACGGAGGTTCGAATCCTCCCCCCACCATAGGTGGTTTCTGGGGGCACCCGAACAGACGAACAGAGATCATACGCGGGTTTGAACGGCACGGCAGCCAGCCGCGCACAACAGGAGAACGGCAGGATGGCGAAGCAGAAGTTCGAGCGGACGAAGCCGCACGTAAACGTGGGAACGATCGGACACGTGGACCACGGGAAGACGACGCTGACGGCGGCGATCACGGAGGTACAGGCGGCGAAGGGTCTGGCG
>JAMJQV010000143.1 GCA_023554435.1 Gemmatimonadota bacterium
GACCGTCGCGGAGGCCCGCCGTATCCTGCTGTCCGAAGAGACGGACAAGTTGATCGACATGGAGGAGGTGGTGGACGAGGCCGTCGTCCGCGCCGAGCACATGGGGATCATCTTCCTGGACGAGCTGGACAAGGTTGCCGGTTCGAGACGGGACCAGGGTCCCGATGTGTCGCGTGAGGGTGTGCAGCGTGACCTCCTGCCCATCGTCGAAGGATCGACCGTGCAGACCCGCTACGGGATGGTCCAAACCGAACACGTCCTGTTCATCGCGGCGGGGGCGTTTCACGTCTCCCGCCCCTCCGATCTCATTCCCGAGTTGCAGGGCAGGTTCCCGATTCGAGTGGAGCTCCACAGCCTCGGCAAGGAGGAATTCGTCAGGATACTCCTCGAGCCCAAGAACGCTCTGCTCACCCAGTACATGGCCCTGGTGGCCACCGAGGGCGCCGAGCTCGAGTTCGAGGAAGACGCGATCCACGAGATCGCCCGGATTGCGGCGGATGTGAACCAGAGCCTGGAGAACATCGGAGCCCGCCGGCTGCACACCGTGCTGACCACGTTGCTCGAAGACGTGATGTTCAACCTGCCGGATACCGAGGCGCCGCCTCGCTTCGTGATCGACGCCACGATCGTTCGGGAGCGGCTGGCGCGAATCGTCGAAGACGACGACCTTCGGCGTTACATTCTCTGACTCAGTGGATCCACAGCCGGGCCCGTCGGTGGTCGGACCCGGAATAGAAAGGACGCGGGCGGCACCATGAGTGAGCTTAAGCGAACGCCGCTGTATGAGGCCCACGTGGCTCTCGGAGCGAAGATCGTGCCGTTTGCAGGTTTCGAAATGCCGGTCCAGTACCCGACCGGAATCACTGCTGAGCATCAGGCCGTACGCTCGGCGGCGGGCATGTTCGATGTGTCCCACATGGGCGAGTTCCTGGTCGAAGGACCCGGTGCCCTGGCCTTCGTGTCGCATGTGACCACGAACGACCCTGCGCAGCTGGCGCTGGGGCAGGTTCAGTACAGCGTGTTCTGCCATCCGGATGGTGGAATCGTCGACGACCTGCTGGTCTACCGCATGGGAGAGCAGCGGTTTCGCCTGGTGGTCAACGGCGCGAACATCGACAAGGACTGGGCGCACGTCCGTTCGCTGGCCGGCGATTTCGATGTCGAACTCACGGACGAGAGCGACAGCATCGGTCTCATCGCCCTTCAGGGACCGGCGGCCGAGACCATCCTCCAGCCTCTCGTTGACGTGGAGCTGGCCCCGATGGGCTTCTATTGGTTCGAGGAAGGCCACGTCGATGGGATTCCGGGAGTCATCAGCCGCACCGGCTACACGGGAGAAGCGGGTTTCGAGCTCTATCTGCCGTCCGACGCGACGCGGTCGGTCTGGGACCGCCTCCTGGAGGCAGGCGAGGGGGACGGCCTCCTGCCCACGGGCCTCGGCTGTCGGGACTCCCTGCGCCTCGAGATGGGGTATGCGCTGTACGGAAACGACATCGACGACCACACCTCGCCTCTGGAGGCCGGCCTGTCCTGGCTCGTCAAGCTGGGGAAGGACTCGTTTGTCGGACAGGAAGCCCTCGTGGCCCAGAAGGAGGCGGGTCTCACGCGACGTCTCCGGGGCTTCAAGCTGGCCGAGCGCGGATTCCCACGGCCTGGCTACGACGTGGTCTTCGGGGGCGAGACCGTGGGGCCGGTGCGCAGTGGAACGCTCAGCCCCAGCCTCGGTTGCGGAATCGGCACGGCGTACCTCCCGTCCGACGCCAGGCCGGGCGACGAGGTGAGCATTCGCATCCGGAATCGCGACATTCCGGGCGAAGTCGTGCCGCTCCCGTTCTACGACGGCGGGTCGCTGAAGCGGTGAACACCGAGGGGACGTTGCGAGTCGCGGTACTCACGGTCTCCGATGGGGTCGCGGCCGGGGCCCGGGAGGATTCATCCGGCTCGCTCATCGAACAGTGGGTGCGCCAGCGTGGTTACGTGCTGGCCGAGCGGCTCAACGTTCCGGACGAGTCAGGTCCGATCGCCGACGCACTCGTACGCCTCTGCGACCAGGACGACTGCGACCTTCTGCTGACCACGGGCGGGACCGGCCTTACCCCGAGGGATGTGACGCCGGAGGCGACCCGCGCCGTACTCGATCGACCCGCACCCGGAATCTCCGAGGCGATTCGGGTCGAGGGGCTTCGCAAGACGCCCCGCGCGGCACTCGGTCGGGGGCTCGCCGGGGTGAGAGGGGCCACGCTGGTGGTGAACCTGCCGGGGAGCCCGGGCGGCGTGTCCGATGGCCTGGACGTCCTCTCGGTTTTTGTCGATCACGCCGTGGACCTGATCCGCGGTCGCTTCACCAGCCACGACTGACCGGGGGACTTCGCTTTGGCCCGAGTCTTCGTCGAAATGGGCGACCTGGAGACCGCTGTCGCCGTTCGCGAGGCCGCCGCGGCGGATGGCCACGACGTGGAGATGGTCGAATCTCCGGGTGAAATCGAGTCCCGCCTGCGTCCGGGAATGGAGGAAATGGCCCTCGTTCTTACCGGCAGGCTCGACGAGATGGTCGCGTCCAGGCTGTCCGGTGTGTTCTCCGGCGCCATTCCCCGGCCTCCGCTGCTTGCAGTCGTTCCCGAGCACGACCCGGAGGAGCTTCGCCGGGTAGCCCGTCTGTTCGACCTCGACGAAGCCATTCCGGCGCCACCGGATCCCGCCGAGGTACAGGTCGCCCTGCGGACCCAGCTGGATCGATACAGGCTGCAGGTCGAGACGGGAATCGTCGGTCGCACCGAGGCCGTCCGCGAGGTTCTGGACCGGATTCACCTGATCGCGCCCGTCAACTCGACCGTGCTCATCACGGGCGAGAGCGGGACGGGCAAAGAACTTGCCGCGCGGGCGATCCACGGTCTGTCTCCTCGACGCAGTCGCCCGTTCATCGCAATGAACTGCGCGGCCATCCCCGAGTCTCTGCTGGAGTCCGAGTTGTTTGGGCACGAGAAGGGGGCGTTCACGGGCGCTACCTCACGCCGTAAGGGCATGTTCGAGCTGGCCGACGGCGGGACCCTCCTGCGGGACGAACTCGGGGAGATGCCGCCGCAGCTCCAGACCCGGTTCCTGCGTGTCCTTGAGACCCGTCGCTTCATGCGTGTGGGGGGCGACACGGAAATCCAGGTGGATGTCCGTGTCATCGCGG
>JAMJQV010000144.1 GCA_023554435.1 Gemmatimonadota bacterium
GTACCACAGCGCACCGGGCTCACGGCCCTGTCCGCGGTACTTCTCCATTACGTCCCTGACGGCAGACAGCTGCTCGTCGGTGAGCCCCAGGCCTTCGGTGAGGTCTCCGAGGATCACCGAGAAGTCGGCGTCATTCGTTTCCGCTGAGGAACCCGAGTCGATCCCATCAACCGCCTCCGTCGGCGTACCACTGCAGGCGCCCACAAACATGGCCACCCCTACGAACAGACCGGCAGCGATGGCGCGCCGGCCACGGTACCCGCCCATTCTTCCCTTGCGTAAACGCATTCTTCACCTCCGTGGTGCACGCGACCGGACGCGCCGGTCGTAGCCCTCTCGAGGAAACCTGTGTGTCTCCCCGTCTCGCCCCTTAGACGCATCCACCCTGTCTCGCATTCCGTTCCCTCTCACCGGGCCCTGACGGTTGCCGCGCGACACCTGTCTTCGATATGTGTTCTTCAGAGGTCGAAGGGCAGATATGGAGACCCGACCCCCGGCACCGTGATGACCGAGTTCGAAACCGAGCCCCAGGGCATTCTCACGCCCCACCTGCTGAAAGCCATCGTCAGCCAGTACTCCCTTCCCTGGAGGGGCACCCACGGGCTCCCTCATTGGGCGCGCGTGCTGGACAACGGCCTTCGAATCGCGGGTGACACTGGCGCGGATCCGATCGTGGTGACCCTGTTCGCCGTGTTCCACGACGCGTGTCGGTTCAACGAGGGGTGGGATCGGGGCCACGGCAGGCGGGGCGCCGACCTGGCAGCCGCCTTGCGCGGGGACGTCTATGTCCTCGACGACATGCGATTCGACCTGCTCTACTACGCGTGCGTGCATCACACCGATGGAATGACGGACGGGGATCCTACGGTGCGCTCGTGCTGGGATGCGGATCGGCTCGACCTGGGCCGGGTCCGGATCACTCCAGACCCCAGGCGGATGGCAACCGACTACGCGGCACGGCCGGAGGTGATTGCCTGGGCCGAGAAGAGAAGTCGGGGTGGGTACGTGCCCCCGGTCACGGACATCTGGGAGAAGTGGGCTGGCGACGACGCCGGGGACGAGGCCGGCGCCGGGGCGGCCGACTGACCCGAGCCTCCAACTTCAGTTGCGGTGCTGCAACTCGAGCAGCCGGGGACGGATTCGCTCCGCCGTCTCGATCGCGGCGGCCACGTCTCGCAGTTCCGTCACCATGTCCGTGAGTTCCTCGGAGCGCGACTCCGCCATCACGTGAGTCCTGCTGGATCCATACCGTGACAGCGTCTGCTTTCCGAGACGGTCCATCCATGTGGAGAGGCGGACGAGGCGCTGCATGGTGTGCTCGAAGTCGCGCGACCACCAGTCGAGGAGCTCTTCGGACTCGGCCTTCGCCTGGCCTTTGCGGCTCCGAATTCGATCGAGCTCCGAGGTGGGGATCCGCCACTCACCATCCTGCTTGCGAGCCGATACTCCGCCAGAGCGAATCCAATTGTAGACCGTGTTGAAGTGCCTGCCGCTCAAGCGGGCGAACTCGTGTACTCCGAGGGTCTCCCTCATGCGTATTCCTCATGTTATTGTCACTACTCATATTAACCTGATTTCGTGATAAGTCAATGTCAGGACGCGCTTTCCATAGTCTTTCAAGGACCCACTGCGGAATTCCCACTTTCCCACTTTCGGAAGGGGAGCAGAGCGAACATGCGGGTCAAGGTGCCGCTCTGTTGACGCGGCGTTCGGCTGCGACGGGGTCTTCGAGGGAGGGACGAGCCTCCGTCTGCGCGCAGGCGCCAGGCAGCTCGCCTCGGTTGTTCGTGGTGGACGGCGGCAAGCTGACGGTCGTCACGGTAGGCGCGGGTCTCGTCCCACAGGCCGGACAGACGCTGGTGGCTATCGTCAACGTGCCTGCGGTCGGAGCGTCAGCGTCCGACTGAGAAGCTGATCGGCTGGGCCACCCACACACCGACCGGCTTGTCGAGCAGCATCGCCGGCTCGAACCGCATCTGCGCCGCTATGGCGAGAGCCACCTCGTCGAGCTGCACCCGTCCGCTCGACCGGTTGATCTGGGCGTTGCCCGGCTTCCCTTCCTTGTCCACCCACACCCACATGAGTACTTCGCCACCGATCCCCGCTTCCTTGAGTACCTTCGGGTAGAGCCGGTCCATGAGACGGATCATCTCCGGGCCGTTGAGCAGCCTGGGGTCGATGTCACGATCCACGTATACCGGCTGCTCGCTCGGATCGACTTCCACATCGGGGGGCGGCGGCGCGAGTTCGGATACCGGGTTCTCGTCGAAGGTGGTCGCAGCGATGGTGATGTCCTCGTCGAGGACACTCTCGGAGACCTGCGGCCGGGCGGGCCTGACGATCGACTCCGGGGGCGGTGGAATTTTGACCTCCGGCGGCAGTTCGATCGCCGCCAGCTCGTCGGCGACGAAGCCCAGGTCGGCCGCCTGGATGTTCGGGAAGAACTGGAAGGCCGCGAAGTGGACCGCGACGGACGCGAAGACAGCCAGGGCTCCAACCGTACGATAGGATCTCTTGAACTGCTGGTTGGCCGTCAGAGTCTCCTCTTCGGGCTGGCCCTTCAGAACCGAATGCAGCACCTCGTCCGACATCGGAGGCTCCTCTCGCCCATTGTCGCCGAAATGCGACCCCACACCCGTAAGGCATCGCGGACGCATGCAACCGGACCGCAGCGCTCACTATCATACTATACGCCACGACGCTCACGAAGGGTTCACGACGATCAGCTTCGGCGCGGCGCGTCTCCTGGCTGTCACGTCCCTCCATTCTTTGGACACATCCGGCCCCGATCCGGTTGGCGACAAATCATGTATATTGATGTGGGGTTCGCTCTCTCCAGGCCCGCCGATTGTGGCAGGGTCGACCTCGAGGAGGGACGTCATGAACGACAACTGGACCGATGCCGAACGCCTCGCGGCAGAAGTCCTCGCATCGGGCTCGGACGAGGCCCTGCGCGAGTTGCTGGCCGAGCTTGACCGGGGCGCCCCGACTTCCCGCCGTTCCGACCCGGAGGGTTCTTCCTCCACGTCCCGACTCCGACGATGGTTCCCGCGCCGGCGGCGGAGATCTGGAGGCACCCGCGCCCGCCGTTCGCTCGGCAGGTTCTCGTGGCGTGATTCGGATCTTCTGAACGTTGTCGCGGACCTGTTCCTCGTACTCGTGGCCCTCGCCTCCATAGCGATCGGAATGCGCCCCTACGCGGCCCCCGTCGCGGACGCGGGTCCGACACTCGCAGAGGTGCTCGAGGGCATCCCCATCCCCGAGGCCCCGGACGGTGGGCAGCCGTCGGGGGGTCCGGAGATCACCGCCGCCGAGCGGCCGGTGTCGGCCGCCGAGCCGATCTCCCTGCAGGCGCGAGGTCTGGAGGCAACGATCGGTCGCTATCACGCGGTGGAGGACATGTACGCCGAGAGGAAGATGCCCTGCGCTCAGCTGCGAGAGAGCTACACGGAGGTCGAGCAGGCCTGGACCCAATACAGCATCGCTCGCGGGCGGACCTATCGCGATCGACTTCCCGACAGCCTCGTTCCCTGGGACGAGGCGCTGTACGAAGCGGTGCGCGAGGTCGACCGCGGGTTCCCGGCTTCCGGCTGCAATCGCCCGTAGCGGGCGTTGGAAAGGGCGACCCGCGCGGCCGCTACCCATGGCTGGGGGGCGGGATATGGCGGGCTGCGGGCGAACTTCGGGCGCACGGCAACCTGGAGGCCTCGAGGGACGTGGCCAACCGGGCGGTCGATTGGTACCTGGCCCTTCCACCAGACGAAGCCGCGCGCTGGGGCGCCCGGAACGGACATGCCAAGTCGTACTACGTGGCCGAGAGGTGGGAAGAATCAGAGGCCGCGTTCCTGTCCATGGATGAAGAGCGGCCGGATACCAGAGACGTGGTCGGCTTCCTCGGCGTGCTCGCCGCCCGACGTGGAGATCGGGAAGAAGCACTCCGGCGCTCCGAGCGCGTGGCTGAGCTTGGCTCCCCGTATGAGTATGGCCGCGGAATCTACTGGCAGGCATGTATCGCGGCGCAGCTGGGAGACCATGAGCGGAGAATCTCGCTGTTGCTCGAGGCTTACAGCCAGGGACGGGCCATGGATGTCGGGCATCACTCGGACATGGACCTCGAGCCACTTCACGACGACCCGCGCTACCAGGAACTCGTCCGGCCCAAGGGTTAGGCTCGCGGTCCTCCAAACGGTCGACAACCTGCCGGTCCGCATCCTGCGCCTCCTAACCTCTCCGCGCGTCCGACGGACGCCGCCATCGCGTCTACAGATGGAGCAGTAGAGGCCGAACATGCCCGACAATTCAGCGTTTGAGGGTAATCACCGCATCATCGGTTCCGGTGTCCATGGATGTTGGATAGGCGCGACACCCGAGGTGCGGAGGCGACTGTTGGGTCTCGCGGTCGCCGTCCTGGCGCCGGCCGTCATTCCGGAATCCGCGGGCGCGCAGGACTCGGCCGGCGGCACCGTGCGACTGGTGATCCGGGCGGATGCGCTTCCCCCGGGGGCCCAGCAAGTGGACTCGGAGGCAATCCTGTGGATGGCTCCCGAGTCGGTGCAGGAAGCCGAGCGCTCGGCTGCACTCTGGGCATCGGGCGACGACGAAGCTGCCCTGAAGGCGTGGCGGGCCGTCGTGAAGGCGGAGGTCGAGGGCCAGCGCCTCGCGACGGACGAGCAGGCGGACGCGGCAGCCGGTTGGATCGCGGCCAGAGCCAACAGACTCGCTGCACGGCAAGCCGG
>JAMJQV010000145.1 GCA_023554435.1 Gemmatimonadota bacterium
GGCGCGGGTGCGATGCGGGCTCACTTTCCGGTCCCCGACATGTCGATCCCGGGCTCTGATGAGCAGACCCGGGACATCCTCGACACGATCGACCGCGTCATCGAAGGGGGCGGCACCGTCTACCTTCATTGCTGGGGCGGGGTCGGGCGCACGGGCACAATTGTCGGCTGCTGGCTCGTGCGTCACGGCATGACGGGCGAGGAGGCCCTGGCGCGCGTCTCCGAACTGTGGAACACGCGGCCCGACTCGAGCTGGAGCACCTCGCCGCAGACGGAGGATCAGTTCGCCTACGTGCGGGGGTGGTCGGAAGGGAAGTAGCGCAGTGAGGCCGCTCCTTGCCTGCTCATTCGGGCCGGGCGATCTTCCTGCCGGCGATCCGAAGCATCAATGAACATCGAACACGCGGACTGAATGGCGAATTCCACGCACGGAAACAGCCTGTGGAAGGTGCTCGGCCTGTACGGGGCGGGTTCGTGGGTAGTGCTGCAGGTCATCGATGTCCTGGCGCAGAACGCCGGACTTCCGGCCTGGATATTCACTCTTGCCCTGATCCTCCTGATCATCGGGCTTCCGATCGTCGGCGCTACCGCCTACCTGAACGGGATTGGCCGGAATGGCAAGGACCCGGAGGGGGCCACGGTAGGTGAGCGGGGGACTCCCAGCGCGCCCCGGCAGTTCTTCACGTGGAAGAACGCCCTTGCCGGCGGAGTGGCCGCCATGGCCCTGTGGGGGATTCTCGTCACGGGCTGGCTGTTCTTCGGTCCGGGTGCGAGTGCGAGTGGGGACGGCGATGTCATGGCCACCTCGTCTGGAGGCGAAGCGCCTGTCGCCGACCTCCGCTCCGTGGCCGTCCTTCCGTTCGCCACGCGCAGCGCCGACGAATCCGACGAGTACTTCTCGGAGGGGATGCACGACGATCTCCTCACACAGCTGTCGAAGATCGACTCGCTGACGGTGATCTCGCGCACTTCGGTGATGCAGTACGCCAGCACGACCAAGTCCATTCCGGAGATCGCGGACGAACTGGGTGTGGCGACCATCCTCGAAGGCGGGATCCAGCGCGCCGGGGACCGGGTGCGGATCAACGTGCAGCTCATCGAGGCTTCAACGGACAAACACCTGTGGGCCGAGACGTACGACGAGGAGCTCACCGCGGCCAACGTGTTCGCGATTCAGAGCGACCTGGCGAAGAAGATCGCGGGGGCCCTCCAGGCTACGCTCTCGCCGGACGTGGCGGCTCGTATCGACGCCCGGCCCACCGAGAACACCGAAGCGCTCGAGCTGTATTCGAGAGCCCGGTACCTGATCCTCTCCGCCGCAGGTGCTTCACAGGAGATGCAGGCCCGCGATCTGCTGGAGCAGGCCGTCAAACTGGATCCCGGCTATGCCCGGGCCTGGGCGGCTCTCGGGTCTCTCTACCTGGCCCTGAAGGCTGACGGGAGCATTCCCGTCGCCGAGGGGACTCGCAAGGCGGACGAGGCGATCACCCGGGCCCTGGAACTGGAGCCGGACCTGGCGAGTGCACACTCTGCGCGCTCCCTCTACCTAACCGACCAACTGCGCTACGAGGAGGCCGAAGAGGAGTCTCTGAGGGCCCTGGAGCTGAATCCCGGGTCATCCGAAGAGCATCGCCGGTACGCGCGCCTGTTGCTTCAGCTGGACCGGCACGATGAGAGCGTGCAACAGGCCCGGCGGGCCGTGGAGCTGGATCCATTGTCGATCCAGTCCCGGGCCAGCCTCGGGGATGCAATGTGGTGGGCGGGGGACTGGGAGGGCACGGTGACCGAGTCGATGAAGCTGATCGAGATGGCGCCGAACAACGCCTACGCGCACTATAACCTCGGGTACGGCCATGCCATGCAGGGCCACGACACCGAGGCGATCGAGGCCTTCCGCAAGGCGGTGGAACTGGATCCCGGTGATCCACAGAGCAAGACTGGTCTTGCCTGGGCCTGGGCACGGGTTGGCCAGCGGGACTCCGCTCTGGCCGCGCTGGAAGGAGTTCCGGCTGAGGCGTCACTGATCAAGGAGATCGCGATCGTTTACGGCGAGCTGGGAGACCTGGACACTGCGTACGACTACCTCTACATGGCCGTTGAGGAAGATCCCGGGTCAATCGGCACCCTCCGCACTGACCACTCGGCCGATCCCCTGAAGGCCGATCCGCGGTATCCGGACCTGCTCGCGAGGGTCGGCCTGGAGCCGTAGGCCAGTCGCCAGGAGGGCCTGACAAGCTGGTCAGCGAGCCCCGAAACCCCTAGTTTCATAGCAGCATCTGCAGTTGCCTTACGCTCCTCCCTCCGTGGGCCGCTGTGTGTCGCACGCACACGTGCGGACACCAACGCGGAGCCTCCCGTGAGCATCGATCGCCTGGCTGGTGTCGTCCTCGCTGCGTCCCTCGTCCTGACTATCACGCTTGCGTGCGGAGACGGAGACGGTGATGGAGGTGGATCCACCGGCCCGGACCCGACCGGCAGTATCGAGGTGACCCTGACCGTGGCGGGCGATGCGCCGGACGCGGACGGGTGCGTGTTCAGCGTCGACGGTGCGAGCCAGCGCCGGATCCTCTCCGGCGAGAGTACGACCTACACGGGCCTAACGGTCGGCCAGCACGAGGTGGCGATCTCGGACGTGGCGGGGAATTGCCAGGTCATTGGCGACGCGACTCGCAGCGTGTCCGTAGCCGCCGACCAGACCGCGGCGGTGACGTACGCCGTCAGTTGCGCCCAGGAAGTGGGCTCGATCGACATCTCGGTTTCTACGGATGGCGAGGACCAGGACGCGGACGGCTACGAGATCGTCGTGGACGCCGGCGCTCCCAGCGCGATCGGGATCAACGGATCGATGACCGTCGGCGGCCTGACGCCCGGAGACCATACGGTGGCGCTTGGGGACGTGGCTTCGAACTGTTCCGTCGCGGGCGGCAATCCGCGCACGGTAACGGTGGTGGCCGGCCAGGCGGCGAGCGCTGCATTCGCCGTGACGTGCTCGTCCACCTCCGGGTCGGTCCGCGTGAGCGCTTCTACAGGCGGCGAAGATCTGGACGAGGACGGCTACGAGGTCGTCATCGACGGGGGGGCGCCCAGCGCGATCGGGATCGACGGCACCATGACAGCAGGCGGTCTGACACCCGGCGACTACTCGATCGAATTGCGAGGCGAGGCCTTCAATTGCTTCGTCGGGGGCGACAACCCCCGCACGGTGACGGTCGCTGCCGGCCAGGAGACACAGGTCACTTTCGACGTCAACTGCCGTTACCACCTGTACAACAGGATCGCTTTCGTATCTAACCGCACAGGGGACTACGTGATTCATGCGGTCGAGCCGCGAGCCGGGGCTCCCGTGCGCTCGCTCGGACTCAGAGGTTCGACCCCCGCGGTTTCCCCGGACGGACTGCGGATCGCCTACGAAAGAGACACGAACATCTTCGTTGCCAACTCCGATGGCACCGGCGAGACCCGGCTCACCAACACGGGAGATGAGGAGCGCTTTCCCGCCTGGTCCCCGGACGGCGCCGTGATCGCATATGCCAGGTGGGCGCCGTCGCCCGAAATCTGGTTGATGAACGCGGATGGATCGAGCCAGCGCAGCCTCG
>JAMJQV010000146.1 GCA_023554435.1 Gemmatimonadota bacterium
CCTACAAGTCCTGGGCAAACCTGGGAGTCGCGAGCTTCCTGCTCGGCGAGGCCACCACTGGCGAGCATGCACGAAGGTTGTACCGGGAGGCGGAGTCCGCACTCATGTCGTCGCTACAGGTGGCCCCGGGCATCGCTCTCACCAGACGCCATCTGGCGGTGACCCGGCAGCGGCTGGAAGGCTCCGGCCAGAACTGACGGGACCCGGATCGCCACTCAACCCCCGATCGAGCCGCCGTAGAAGTACCAGCCGAGGCCGACGGTGAAGAGCACGTCGCCCCAGAGCCCGTGTTCGATCGTGGCCTGGAGCGTCGATGCCGACCGGGCGTAGGTGCGGGCGAAGACCCACCCGCCGACCGTGCTCAGCAATGGCGCAAGCAGATTGGCGAAGAAGACGTGGGCGAGCCCGAAGGCGATCGCGCTCACGATCACCAGGTTGCGGGTGGACCCGAAGAGCGGTCGGTATCGGTGGAAGAGGAAGGTTCGGAAGATCAGTTCCTGTGGGTACACCGAGAACACGGGGTAGAACACCATCACCATCGCCCACATTCGGGGCGACTCGCGCGGGAAGCGGAGGAAGAGCGCCGGCTCGAACACCGCGGTGAAGGCTCCCAGAACCACGGTACCGATCAGAAGGCGCTTCAGCGTCGCGCGCAGGTGCCGGCCGAAGTTTCCCCGGTTCCACAGTCGCGAGCGGTCGAAGCTCCGGTCGCGGAGAAGGACGACCAGGCAGAGGACGGAGATCACGACCAGCGTCGGGATGATTCTCTGGCCGAAGTGCAGCCGGTCGAACCAGAGCCAGACCGGAACCGCCACGAAGAGAATGGTGAACTCGCACCAGAGTGCGACGCGGGAGAGCCGGACGCTCACGCAGACCTCCAGGATACGGATCGGGAGCGGGCGCCGAGATTGCGGCCGTGGTCCTACAGGGTACGGGCACGGTCGATCCGTGTCGTGGCCATCTTGACGATGACCGAGGCCACTGATAGCGTCGCACGTTGATCCGGCAACCATGCTTGCGAGGCGGCCCGTGGGCCGAGCCGGCGGGTTCAGACCACGGGCACTCCGGCGAATCGAAAGGACGTACGTCCATGAGGCACGCAATTCGCGCATTGACGGCATCGGCGTTGGTCTTCGTCGTCGCCTGCGGTGGCGGTGGCGACGGCTCCGACTTCCACGACGAGCTGGCCGCACAGCACGACGCGCTCGCGCGGGAGCACGTGCAGATGGAAGAGGCCCATCAGGCGATGGTCCACCAGCACGAGAGCTTGCAGGAGGCGTTGCAGAAGCACAGCGACCAGCAGGAACTCCTCGACCGGCACCAGAGCGAGCACGCCGAGCTGCAGGCGAGGCACCGGACCATCATCGAGAAGCACGAAGCCCTGATCGAAGCGCACGGCCGGCTCGAGGCAAGTCATGCCGCCGGTGGTGACGAGGCCCAGATCCGGGCCGACCACGAGAGAATGCAGCAGGAACACGAGACGATGAAGCGGGAGCACGCCCAGTTGATGGCGGAGCACGAGGAAATGGCCGCACGCCACGAGCAGGAGCACACGGAGTAGCCCTTTCGTTCGTTCGACTCGGAGCCTCGAAGTTCCGTCGATGCGACGAGTCTGGCGCCCTTCCCCTTGGCCAGCCCCGGCGGGCCGAGCGCCGAACCCGAGGCCATGAAGAACCTCTTCCAGCAGATCGCCCACTTCCTGAAGCAGGACACGACGCGCCGCAACCTGGTCGCGTTGGGACAGCTGTTCCTGGCCCTGGTCGTGATCGTGGCGATCTACAGCCTGATCTTCCACGTGCTCATGGATCGGGAGGGACAGGACTACAGCTGGTTCACCGGCGTCTACTGGACCCTCACGGTGATGTCGACGCTCGGGTTCGGCGACATCACCTTCAGCACGGACCTCGGGCGGGCCTTCTCGATGATCGTCCTGATGACCGGGACGGTGTACCTGCTGATCCTGCTGCCGTTCTCCTTCATTCGGTTTTTCTACGCGCCGTGGATGGAGGCCCAGGCCGAGGCGAGAGCCCTGCGCAAAGTGCCGGAGGGGACGGAGGGCCACGTCCTGCTGACCCACTACGATCCCGTGTCCGCGACGCTGATCCGCGAGCTGGGCGAGTACCGGATCCCCTATTACCTGATCGTGCCGGAGCTGGCCGACGCCATCCGCATGCACGACAAGGGAATCCGGGTGGTCGTGGGCAACCTCGACGATCCCCGGGTCTACCGGCGCATGAAGGTCGACCGCGCGACGATGGTCGCCACCACCGCCAGCGATCCGGTGAACACGCACGTTGCGTTCACCGTGCGCGAGCTGACGGAATCGGTGCCGATCGTGGCCACGGCCGACGACCCGGCCTCGGCCGACATCCTGGAACTGGCCGGTTGCTCCCGCGTGCTGCAAGTGGCGGACCTGCTCGGCCAGGCCCTCGCGCGCCGCATGCAGGGAGGCGACGGGCGATCCCACGTCATCGGCGGATACGGCGAGTTGCAGCTCGCCGAGACCACGGTCGCGGGCACGCCCATGGTCGGCAAGTCGCTCGAAGAGATCGGTCTCCGCCGGAATCTCGGGCTGAACGTGGTCGGGATCTGGGAGCGCGGCCTGTTCGAGACGGCCCGCCCCGAAACGGTCGTGACCGCCGGGATGGTGCTCGTCCTCGCCGGCACCCGAGAGCAACTGGACCGCTTCGACGAACAGTACGGGACCTATCGGGCCTCCGATGCGCCGACGGTGATCATCGGCGGCGGGCGCGTCGGCCGCGCCGTCGCCCGGACCCTGGAGGAACGCGGTCTCCGCTACCGCATCGTCGAGCAGGATCCGGAGGTGGTGCCCGACACCGAGGAGTTCGTGGTGGGCAACGCGGCCGAACTCGAGGTGCTCAAGGCGGCCGGGATCGACGACGCCCCCACCGCGATCATTACGACCCACGACGACGACATCAACGTCTACCTCACGATCTACTGCCGCCGCCTGCGCCCCGACATCCAGATCATCAGCCGCGTCGCGCTCGGCCGAAGCATCTCCGCGCTGCACCGGGCCGGCGCCGATTTCGTCATGTCCTACGCATCGTTGGGTGCCAACGCGATCTTCAAGTTCCTCGAACGCGGTGACAGTTTGATCGTCACCGAGGGGCTGGACGTCGTGAAGCTCAAGATGCCGGCCTCCCTGGCCGGCCGGACCATGGCCGAAGCGGGGATCCGGCGCCGCACCGGATGCACGGTGGTGGCACTGGAGGTCGGCGGAAAGACCGAGGTCATCCTCGACCCCAACGAGCCGCTCCCCGAGAACGCGGAGATCATCCTGATCGGGGGTGCCGAGGGACAGAGCCGGTTCCTGAAGACGTTCACGTAGCGCCCGGCTTCAGTCGACCGAGTCGAGGAACTCGGCGAGCCCGTCGAGGTACCCCGCGCCCTTCTGCCTGGCCCCGGCATTGTGGCCGCCGTCGATCTCCAGGAAGGTCTTGGGATCCGCGGCCGCCTCGAAGACCCTCCGCCCCATGTCGAACGGGATCGTCTCGTCGCGGCGGCTGTGGACGAACAGCTTCGGGCATTGAATCTGCGGCACGCGAGACAGCGAATCGTACTGGATCCTCGCCAGCATGCGCACGGGCAGCAGGCGATAGTGCCGGGCCCCGACATCCGGGATCGACGTGAAGCACGACTCCGCGATCAACGCCCCGGGTTGCACGTGCGTGGCCAGTTCGATGGCGACGGCGGAGCCCAGGGACCGGCCGAAGAGGACGATCTGCCGGGCCTCGTATCCCATGACGTCGCGCAGATGCCGGAAGGCTGCGCGTGCATCCACGTACGACCCCTCTTCGCTCATGCGGCCGGTGCTGCGGCCGTAGCCCCGATAGTCCAGGATGAGCACCGAGAGTCCCAACTCGTGGAAGTCGCGGATCGAGTCGAGCCGGTGGGAGATGTTGCCCGCGTTCCCGTGGAAGAAGAGCAGGACCCGGCCGCCCTCTCCCGGGACGAACCAGCCGTGCAACCGCTCGCCATCCTCCGTGTCGATCTCGACGGCTTCGAACGCGAGACCGATTGCGGCCGGCGTCGCCACCAGGGTGCGGTCGGGAAAGAAGACCATCTGCGGCTGGAGCACGTACGCGACCGCGCAGATCAGGATGTAGGCTCCGGCAACGATCGCGAGAAGGGTCATGGACGGACGCATCGGCCTTCGATGCCGACGACCCGGGTCGTCAGCAGAACCGGGAACTCGCGAGGATGAACCACGCCGGGATCATAGCACGCACGTGGTGCCGGAGAGCCGCTAGTCGCTCCGCTGGCGGAACCACGGCGTCGTTCCGCCGGCCCTCCGCTGCTCGACGACGCAGTCCGCCACCCGCGTTCCCTCGATCGTCCAGGAGTCCGTGCAACCGACCAGGGGATTGGTCGGGTCCTCGAAGCTGACCGATACGATTCCGGAGAACGACTCGCCATCCGTGGCGAGCGTCAAGTCGTACTCGATGATGAGGGTCGTGGTCTCGGAGACCGGCTCCTCGGCCCGACCGGTGAAGCGGTTTCCGAAGGCCTCGCCCTGGACCCCGTCGACGGTGACCGTCGATCCGTCCTGGAAGAACTCCCCGCAGTCGTCGGCGAGCGGAAGGCCGCAACCGGTCTCGATGGGAGTCACCG
>JAMJQV010000147.1 GCA_023554435.1 Gemmatimonadota bacterium
TGCCTCGGCGCGTGTGGGTTTGCGACAGCGGTACAGATCAACGACCGCTATTTCGAAAACGTGACGCCGGAGAAGGTTTCGGCGATCCTGGACGAATTGGACTAGGCGGGCGACACCGATGGGGTACCCGTACAGCCACGATCTGGAAGTCGGTACGCAGCTTTCCCGTCACTTCGGTGATGAGAAGGCGCGCACGCTCGAGGGCTGGAAGGAGCTGGGTGGATACGCGACGCTCCCGAAGGCGCTCGAAATGGATCCCGATGCGATCACGGAAGTGGTCAAGAACTCGGGGCTCCGAGGCCGGGGCGGCGCCGGCTTTCCGACGGGAGTGAAGTGGAGCTTCATGCCCAAGGAGCCGAACGGGGCGCACTACCTCTGCTGCAACGCGGACGAGAGTGAACCGGGTGCCTTCAAAGACAGGGAGATACTGCGTTGGGTGCCACACCTCCTGATCGAGGGGTGTCTGATCGCGGCGCGGGCCATCCGGGCGGAGCATGTCTACATCTACGTGCGCGGCGAGTTCTTTCCCTTCAGCGCGATCCTGCGCGATGCAGTCGTCGAGGCCTACGAGGGCGGCTATGTGGGAGAGAACATCCTCGGCAGCGGCTGGAGCTGCGATGTAACCGTCCATCTCGGGGCGGGAGCTTACATCGCGGGTGAAGAAACCGGACTCATGAGTTCGCTCATGGGCGGGCGTGCGGAGCCGTGGATCAAGCCCCCGTTCCCCGCCCAATCCGGCGCGTTCGGCCGCCCGACCACGGTCAACAACGTCGAGACCCTGGCGGCTGTGCCGATGATCGTCGAGGAGGGCGCCGACTGGTATCGGCAGTGGGGAACGGAGAAGAGTCCCGGCACCAAGTTGTGGTGCTGCTCCGGCCACCTCGAGCGGCCAGGAACGTATGAACTGCCGCTTGGCGTGAACCTGCGCGACGTGATCTACGAGGTCTGTGGCGGGGCCCCGAACGGCAAGAAGATCAAGGCCGTGATTCCGGGTGGGTCGTCCACCCCGATGCTCACGGACGCCGAGTTGGATTGCTCCGGCTGCTACGAGGGGATGGCTGAAGCCGGAAGCGCCCTGGGCACGGCGTCTCCGATCGTGATGAACGAGGACACCAACATCGTCAGCGCGATGCGCCGCATCGCGCAGTTCTACGCACACGAATCGTGCGGTCAGTGCGTGCAGTGCCGGGAGGGCACATCGTGGACCGCGAAGATCCTGCATCGGATCGAAACAGGGGAAGGGACGGCCGAGGACCTCGACACTTTGTACCACCTGTGTGAGCAGATGACCGGACGTACCATCTGCCCGCTGGCGGACAGCGTCGTGTTCCCGCTTCTCTCGTCGCTGGACAAGTTCAAGGACGAATACGAGGCGCTGATCAAGCGCTGAGACTCGAGCCATATCGAGGGATCGCCGACGGATGAGCGACGCAGCGAAACAAATCACACTGACCATCGACGGCGTGGAGGTCTCGGTTGAGGCCGGCACCACGGTGCTGCAGGCTGCGGAGCACGCAGGCGTAGTCGTGCCGCACTACTGCTATCACCCCGGAATCCCGAGCCGACCGGCGCAGTGCCGCATGTGCCTGGTGGAGATCGAAGGACAGCCGAAGCTCCAGCCGTCCTGCGTTTTTCCGGCTGGGGACGGAATGGTGGTGCACACCACCAGCGAGACGGCTGAGACCGCCCGCAAGTCGGTCATCGAGTTCCTGCTCCTGAATCACCCACTGGATTGCCCGATCTGCGATGCAGCAGGGCAGTGCATGCTCCAGGACTACGCGTTCGAGACCGGGCAACTGCGGAGCCGCTATGCTGAGGCCAAGATGGTGCTCGGGCGGGACCGGGTGGCGGAGGACATCCTCTACTTCGGCGACCGCTGCATCGTGTGTACTCGGTGCGTGCGATTCATGGAGGACATAGCGGGAGACAATGCCCTCGTCGTAGCCCAGCGTGGACACAAGGCCTACATCGACACGTTCCCGGGCAGAGACCTCGATCATGCTTTCCGCGGCAATATCGTGGACGTGTGTCCGGTGGGCGCTCTGGTGCACGAGGATTTCGTGTTCAAGGCCAGAGCGTGGGACATGGATTCGTCGCCCGGTATCTGTCCGGGATGCTCGACGGGATGCAACATCGAGGTGAACGTCAAGGAGAACCAGGTCGTTCGGACGAAGCCGAGGTTGAATCCCGACGTGAATTCCTATTGGATGTGCGACCATGGCCGGCGCAGCCTCGTCATGTCGAATCGGGGTGTGCGTGCGGAGGCCCCGCTGGTCCGACAGGGGGGCGAGCTCGAGCCGGCCAGCTGGAACGAGGCACTCGCATGGATCGCGGGAGAGCTGGGCGATGCGACCGGGATTGCCGTTGTGTCCGCCGCCGCGTCGAACGAGGCTCTCTTCTACACGCGCGTGCTGCTGGATCGCATCGGGATCGAAGGCGGGACATTCCAGGTGGAGCAGGGCGACGAGGAGACGCTGACCGGCTTCCCGAAGCTGAAGCTTCGGGCCGATCGGGCGCCGAATGTCGCGGGAGCGGAGTTACACGACTTCAAGCGGGCTGACGGGCTGCCGGATGTGCCGGACGGAGCGACCCTGGTGGTTGTTGGCGATGCCCTTTCTAATGCACCGGCCGACTACGGCGCGAACGCAGGGTTCTTCCTGTACGTCGGGTCGCATCTGGTTCCCGCCGCGGGCAACGCGACCGCGATCCTTCCGGCGGCGACCATTCCCGAGACCGACGGTACGTTCGTCAACTTCGAGGGCCGTGTGCAGCGATTCCACCGGGCGCTCAGGTCACCGGGCGTGGCCCGACCGGCCTGGATGTTCCTCAGCCGGCTTCTGGAGCAACTCGGGGGAGAGCCTGGAGTCAGAGAGATCGGTGACGCGTTCGCCGCGATGGCCACGGGAACGGCCCGGATGGAAGCCATGTCGTGGGCGGGTCTCGGCCTCAGGGGTGAACTTCTCAGCGAGGCCGGGCAGCCGGCCGTCGCCGCGGAATAGGGGGAAGAATGGAGGCGGTCACCGGCACGGCATTCGTCGTCGCCACTATTTTGAAGACCATCGTCTTCTTCATCATCCTTCTGCTCGGCGTCGCGCTGTCGACGTACATGGAGCGCAAGGTCGCGGGCTTCATGCAGGATCGAAGCGGGCCGAACCGCGTCGGTCCGCTGGGGCTCCTCCAGGTCATGGCCGATGGACTCAAGTTCATCCTGAAGGAGGAAGTCACTCCAGGGACCGCCCACAAGAAGTTCTTCATCCTGGCCCCGGCTCTGGCGCTGTTTCCCGCCACCGTGCTGTTCGGAGTCATTCCGCTCGGGTCTCCGCTCCCGACCCCATGGGGCCGGGTGGACATGATCGTGGCGGACGTGCCGGTCGGCTTCCTTTACGTCCTGGCGATCGCGTCGCTGGCGGTGTACGGCGTGGTGATGGCCGGCTGGTCATCCAACAGCAAGTACTCGTTCCTGGGTGGACTGCGCGGCTCGGCACAGATGATCAGTTACGAGATCGGGCTCGCCATGAGCCTGGTTCCCGTCCTGATGCTGGCCGGCAACGTCGAGATGCCCGTACTCGTATCGATGCAGCAGTCCTTTGCCGCCGGTCCGGCGACGTACGGAATGTGGTTCATTCTGCCCCTGATGCTGTCCGGGTTCTTCTTCATCGTCTCGGGTCTCGCGGAGACGAACCGCGTTCCCTTCGACCTGCCGGAAGCCGAGGCGGAGATCGTGGGCGGGTACCACACCGAGTACTCGTCGATGAAGTTCGGCATGTTCTTCCTCGGGGAGTACTTCCATCTGATCACCACCGGGGCTCTGATCTCGGTATTCTTCCTCGGCGGGTGGGATATCCCATTCTGGCAGGGAGACAACATCCGGGTTCTCGCGGACGGCACGGTGATCGGTGATCCCACGTGGTGGAAGACGCTGTTGACGCTGGTCGCATTCACCATGAAGACGACGTTCTTCGTCGTGTTCTTCATGTTCATCCGGTGGACGATTCCACGATTCCGGTATGACCAGCTCATGGACCTGGGCTGGAAGGTCTTCATCCCGGCGTTGATGGCGTACATCATGTTGACGGCTATCGCCATTTTCGCGCTGGATGCGGCGGGTGTTCCGGTGGGGCTCCGCTTCTCCGCGGCCCTGTTCGGTCTGAATTTCGTGCTCATGCTGATCTTCCTGTTCGCTCTGGATCGCGGCCGGTTGGTGATGGGGGCGACAGCGCGTACGCGAGCGGTGCCCGGAGTGACTGCCGCGACAGCAAGTGAGGGAGACTGACATGCCGGGTGAAGTGAGGGTCGTCGATCGGCCGGAGAGCGAGAGTTCGTATATCCGGGCCATCAGCAAGGGGCTCGGCATCACGTTCAAGCACTTCATGCACGCCGACAAGCCGACGCAGCAGTATCCGGATGAGAAGTGGGAGTTGGGACCGCGCTGGCGTGGCACGCACCGCATGGCGGTTCACGAGGACGGCCGCGCCAAGTGCGTGGGCTGCGGCCTGTGTCCGACCGTGTGTCCGGTCAATTGTATCAAGCTGATTCCGGCGGAGGACGAGAACGGGGAACGGTACGCGGCGGTCTACGAGATCGACGAGTTCCGCTGCATCTTCTGCGGCTTCTGCCAGGAAGTATGCCCCGTCGAGGCGATTCACCTAGGGGTTCACTACGAAAACGCCGAGTACAGTCGGGAGCGCTGGGTCTACGACCTGGCCCGGCTGTGCGAGAATGACCATCCGGTCACGGCGCTGTGGGACCCCGCTGACCCATCGTCCGAATGATCGCAGACTTTTTCTTCGTGTTGTTCGCCGTCATGGCGATCGGTGGGGCCACCGCCATGGTGTTCGCTCGGAATCCCCTGGCGAGCCTGCTCTATCTTGTCATGGCTTTCTTTGCGCTGTCCGGCATCTTCGTGCTGCTGGATGCGCATTTCATCGCTGCGGTCAACCTGATCGTGTACGCCGGGGCCATACTGGTCCTGTTCCTGTTCGTCATCATGCTTCTGAACCTCGGGCGTACCGAGAAGTCGGACCTGCGGGGCCCGCTGTACCGCATCATCGGGATTGTGGTCGCTGGTGCGTTCTTCGGGCTTCTCCTTGTGATGCTCAGAGGTGGCCACGCCACGTCGATGGCCGGGGGGATGGGCCAGGCGACGATTGATGCGATGCTGGAGTCGCAGGGGGCGGTCGGAATTGTGGCCGAGCCGATGTTTCGGAGTTACCTGGTCCCGTTCGAGATCACTTCGCTCCTGCTGCTGGTGGCCATTGTTGGGGCCATCGTGCTGGCGCGCCGAAAGGCACCGTGAGTAGGGAATGGAAATCGAAACCTATACGCTGATACTCAGCGCGCTTCTCTTCGCGATCGGGACGGCCGGCGTGCTCCTGCGCCGCAACGCGATCATCATGTTCATGTGCATCGAGCTCATGCTCAACGCCGTGAACCTGACGCTCGTCGTGTTCTCCAGATCACTGGGCATCGAGGCGCAGGTGTTCGTGTTCTTCGTCATGGCCGTCGCTGCGGCGGAAGCCGCGGTTGGACTGGCCATCATTATCGCCATCTTCCGGCACTACGAGCTCGTGGATGTCGATCGCTTTAATCTGCTGAAATGGTGAATCTCCTCGAGTCGTTCCTTCGGGTCGCGCAGCACGCCGAAGCGGGGTATCACCCCGTCCTCCCGGGACTGATTCTCCTGCTCCCCCTGCTGGGGTTCGTGATCAACGGTCTCGGGGCGTTCCTGTGGCGCGACAACAAGCGCGTGCCGAGCGTGGTGGGGCCACTGGCCATCATCGGGGCCTTCGCCATCGTGGTGGCCAACTTCCTGGCCATGCGCGGCGCGATGCCGCACGATCCGGCGGTCGTTTCGCTGTGGACCTGGATGGCGGTCGGTGACCTGTCGATTGGAGTGGATCTTCAGTTCGATCAGCTGTCCATTCTCATGATGCTGGTCGTCACCGGCGTGTCATCGGTGATCCACGTGTACAGCATCGGCTACATGCGAGCGGATCCCGGGTACTCCCGTTACTTCGCCTACCTGAACCTGTTCGTGTTCTTCATGCTCATCCTGGTGATGGGCGGGAACTTCCCGATCATGTTCGTGGGTTGGGAGGGCGTCGGATTGTGCTCCTATCTGCTGATCGGGTTCTGGTACGAGAATCGCGACTTCGCCTCGGCCGGGAAGAAGGCGTTCATCGTGAACCGGATCGGAGACTTCGGTTTCCTGGTCGCGATGTTCCTGATCTTCACGCACTTCGGGACGCTGAACTTCACGGAAGTGTTTGCGGCGGCGCCGGAGACGCTCGTGTTCGGGGGCGGAGTGGTGACCCTGACCACGCTTCTGCTGTTCCTCGGAGCCACGGGTAAGTCGGCCCAAATTCCTCTGTACGTGTGGCTCCCGGACGCGATGGCCGGACCCACGCCGGTTTCGGCGCTGATCCACGCCGCGACCATGGTGACGGCAGGCGTGTACATGGTGGCCCGCTCAGGCGTGCTGTTCGCGATGTCACCGGTATCACAGGCGATCGTGGCGGCCGTGGGTGCGGGAACCGCCCTCCTGGCGGCGACGATCGCGACCCAGCAGTACGACATCAAGAAGGTACTCGCCTACAGCACGGTCTCTCAGCTGGGGTACATGTTCCTGGCGGTTGGAATCGGGGCCTTCACGGCGGGTGTGTTCCACCTGATGACGCACGCATTCTTCAAGGCCCTTTTGTTCCTCGGGTCCGGCGCCGTGATTCACGCCATGCATGAAGCGTATCACCAGGTCCACCGTCACGACGATCCCAATGACATGCGGAACCACGGGGGGCTGAAGAACGTGATGCCGATCACGTGGGCCACCATGTGGATCGGTACGGTGGCGATCGCGGGCATCTTCCCGTTTGCCGGGTTCTTTTCGAAGGACGAGATCATCTGGAGCGCCGGGTCGTACGGCTACGTGGTCTTGTGGGTCGTGGCGATCATCACCGCCATCCTTACCGCCGCGTACATGACGCGCTTGATGGTCCTGACCTTCCACGGAGAGAATCGCAGCGGCGCTGACGCGAAACCGCACATCCGAGAGGTTCCCGCCGTAATGTGGGTGCCGCTGGCGATCCTGGCCTTCCTGTCGCTGGTTGGCGGCTGGGTGCAGATCCCGGATGCACTGCCGGTGCTTCCGGCGGTGGACGCGCTTCACCACTGGCTGGAACCGGTGATGGAGCCTGCCAGGCACGTCATGATGGAGCACGGATTCCACCAGGCACACGAGGCTCCGCTGGGAGGTGGCGAGGCGGCTTGGGCCATCATTTCGACGGTCCTGGCGCTGTTCGTCGTGGTCCTGACGTTCCGGGCAATGGTACACCGGCGATACAGTCCGGCGGCGGAGAGCGAGGCGCCGACCGGTTTCGCGGGCGTTCTCTACAACAAGTGGTACGTCGATGAGCTGTATGATCGAGTGATCATCCGTCCACTGCTCGCCCTGTGGCGCGGCTGCTGGAAGATCGTGGACGACGGCATCATCGACGGTTCGTTGAATGCGCTGGCCTCGGGGACCCGGATGGTGGGCTGGGTTGGAAGCCTCTTCCAGACGGGTCGAGTCGCCGGCTACATGTTCTGGTTCGTGACGGGCGTGGTGCTGATCCTGGCCCTGCTCCTGCTGTGACGAACCCAGCAAGTGAAATAGAGCCTTGAACGATTTCTTCGAGAGCCACTGGGTCCTGAGCGTGCTCCTGATCCTGCCTCTGGCGGGTTCGGCGGCGTGTTTGATCGTGAGAGAGGAACAGTCCCGGCACGTGGCGATGCTCACGAGCGTAGTCGCGTTCCTGGTCTCGCTACCGCTCTTCTGGACGTTTCGCTCCGGAACGGCTGCCATACAGAACTACATCTCGATTCCGTGGATCGAGGCGTGGGGCATCGGATACACCATCGGTATCGATGGCATTTCCATCCTCATGGTGCTGCTGACGACGTTCGTCACGCCCCTCGCGATCCTCGGCTCGTACAC